>JAQWAJ010000130.1 GCA_028707745.1 Bacteroidales bacterium
CATTCGTCCCTGCATCGGGGTTTCGATTCCAAAGGGAGAAAACGAGTATTCCCTGTTGCTTGATGTCGGGCTGAACCCCGATGCCAGGCCCGATGTCATGTATCAGTATGCCATCATGGGATCATTCTATTCGCACCTGGTTCACGGGGTGGCAAATCCGAAGGTCGGTCTGCTGAATATCGGAGAAGAAGAGGAGAAAGGGAATCTGCTCTCCAAAGCAGCTTATCAGATGATGAAGGACAGCACCGATTTTAATTTTATCGGGAACGTCGAAGGCAACGAAATTTTCACGGATAACGCTGATGTTGTTGTCTGTGAGGGATTTATCGGAAACATCGTGCTGAAAATGGCCGAATCCGTCTATTTCCTGAGTAAAAAGCTCAGACTATCGGAACCATTCTTTGAGCAGTTCAATTATGAAAATTTTGGTGGAATCCCGATAATCGGCATTGGATCACCGGTTCTGATCGGTCATGGAAAATCCACTCCGCTGGCCATCAAAAACATGCTGATTAAAAACAGCGAACTGATTCAATCCGGTTTAATTACGAAACTTAAGAAAGCATTTGAGTGATGCAAAAGATTTTTGCTGCAATCACCGGGGTTGAAGCATTCACCCCCCCTGATATTCTGACCAATGCGGATCTTGAAAAAATGGTGGATACCAGTGATGAATGGATCGTTACGCGAACCGGAATTAAAGAACGTCACATTCAGAAGGGGCTCGGGTTAGGAATTTCCGACATGGCAGTTCCTGCCGTAAAGAAGCTCCTCGAAAAAACCGGTACCCGGCCTGAAGACGTCGACATGGTGATCTGTTCGACGGTAACCCCCGACATGATATTCCCGGCCACGGCAAATATTGTCAGCGACAAGGTCGGAATCAAAAATGCCTTTAGCTTTGACATGAATGCCGCCTGTTGCGGTTTTCTCTATATGCTTACGGTGGCCTCGCAATTCATCGAAACCGGAAAGGTTAAGAAAGTATTGTGCATCGGTGCCGACAAAATGTCGACCATTACCGATTACACCGACCGGAACACCTGCCCGCTGTTTGGCGATGCTGCCGGTGTGGTTCTGTTAGAACCTAATGCTGAATTCGGAATTCAGGATTCGATTCTCCGGACTGACGGTTCCGGAAGAAAACATCTGTATATGAAGGCTGGCGGTTCGTGCAAGCCGGCTTCGCATGAAACGGTGGATGCGAAAGAGCACTACATCTATCAGGATGGCCAAACCGTGTTTAAAATGGCGGTTTCAAAAATGGCCGATATTTCCGTGGAGATCATGGAAAAACATAATCTTCCGGCCGATAAATTATGGCTGGTCCCTCATCAGGCCAATCTGCGTATCATTGAGGCAGTTGGCAGAAGAATGGGCCTCGATAAGAGTCGGGTGATGGTGAACATCCAGAAATACGGTAATACTACAACGGCCACTATCCCGTTGGTTATGTCGGAATATGAGCACCTGCTGAAGAAGGGTGACCCGTTGGTTCTGACCGCTTTTGGCGGAGGATTTACCTGGGGCGCGCTTTATCTGAAATGGGCGTATGATCCGGCATAAAACTTTTTTGATAGCCCGCTTTTTTTTACATTTACCTGAAATAAATATGTGTTATGGCAAAAGAAATTGAAACGACTAATGCTATTAACCTGATCTCAGCCGGAACTCAGGTAAAAGGTGATGTTGAAACCAATTCCGGAATACGTATTGACGGGTCGGTGAATGGAAAACTGGATATCAAGGGAAAGGTTGTGATCGGAGCTTCCGGGCAGATTGTTGGTGACATTATTTGCCAGACGTTGGAGGTATCCGGACAAATCACCGGCAATATTCATGCTGCTGAATTGATCAGCCTGAAAGCCACGGCCCGCGTCAATGGTGAAATTGTAACCCGTAAGCTGGCTATCGAGCCAGGTGCAGTATTTACCGGTGCCTGTAAGATGGGTACCGATACCGATGCAAAACGCAAAGAAGCAGTCCCCGCCAAATAACCTGGACAAGGAAAAGAAGGCACTCAGGGATTACGCCCGTTATTCAAACCTGGCCTTTAAACTGATTTCGATCGTATTGCTCCCTTTTATCATCGGATGGCAGCTCGATAAATGGATCAACACCGGGTTCCCACTGTTTACCCTGATATTTTCGATTGGCGGGTTGTCAGCCATGTTATACATTTTAGTAAAGGAAAAATAGTTATGAAGAGGGTGGATACCAGATTTTGGATTGAGTTGGCTGTGATCACCATAGTGATGGTTGGATTGGGTTGGGTCGCCTTTCACTTCCTCTGGCCAGGCCAATACCCTCCCTATCTGTCGCTCCTGCTTGCACTTATGGTGGTCATGACCGTGGCGGGTCAGGTGATTTTAACCCGCACGCTGACGGAGAAATTCAGCAAGTTCAACACCGCCTTTATGTTATTCAAGGTGGTGAAAATGTTTGTCCTGATGGCCTTTCTGATTGTATACCTGCTGATCAGCCGGGAACATGCCGTACCCCTTCTGGGTTCTGCTTTGGTCCTATACCTGGTCTTTATGATTTTTGAATCGAGGTCATTGAACAGACATTCCAGAAATCAGGAAGTAGGATAAGTTTTTTTTTTATATTTGCCAGCTCGCTGAAATCGAACAGGAATGAAGAGATGGATGTATTTTGCAGGGGTTCTTTTACTGATGATGATATCAGGTGGCCAGCTAATGGCCTGGAATCCAGATAGCCCAAATGAGCATAAGGAACAGACCGGAGAGAAGAAGGAATTTGACGCCGGGAAGTTCATTATGGAGCATGTAATGGATTCCCATGAATGGCATATCATGACCATAGGGAAAACCCACGTATCTATTCCCCTTCCGGTGATTGTTTATACCAAAGAAAAGGGGGTGTCAGTATTCCTTTCCTCAACATTTCACCATGGTCCGTACAAAGGCTATACTTCGGCCAAAGAGGGCCCTCATGAGGGAAAGATTGTCCTGGTTAATACAGATGGCACGATCAATGAAGAGGCTCCGCTGCCAGTCGATCTGTCGATCACCAAGATCGTAGCTGCCATGATGTTCAGTCTGCTGGTTCTTGTACTGATTTTCATCCCTCTCGGGAAAAAATACAAGAAGAATCCAAACCAGGCTCCAAGCGGATTTCAATCGCTTATCGAACCGGTTATCCTTTTTGTCAGGGATGACATCGCCATTCCGTCTATCGGGATTCATAAGTATGAGAAATATATGCCTTTCTTATTGACGGCATTTTTCTTTATTCTGACCAATAACCTTTTAGGGCTTGTTCCTATTGCTCCGGGAGGGGCCAATGTAACGGGCAACATCGCGATCACCGCGATACTGGCCATCATAACCTTTTTAATTACCACATTCAGCTCCAATAAAAACTACTGGAAACATATTTTCAATGCTCCCGGAGTGCCCTGGTGGCTGAAGTTCCCGATTCCTTTGATGCCATTTATTGAACTACTCGGGGTATTCACCAAACCCTTGGTTCTGTGTATTCGGCTCTTTGCCAATATTCTTGCCGGGCATTTCATCGCAATGAGTTTCATCGTGATGATCTTCATTTTCGGGCAGATCAGCTGGATTGCCGGATATGGCTCATCAGTCCTGGCGATATTGTTCTACGTTTTCATGACCATGCTGGAGCTGCTGGTCGCATTTATCCAGGCTTATGTTTTTACTCTTCTTTCGGCTCTCTATATCGGTATGGCCATGGAAGAGGAACATGCACACTGATTATTATTAAACACCAAATACAATTAGAGTATGTTAAGTTTTATAGTATTTATTCTGCAAGCTGCTGTTTCAGCTATGGCCCCTATCGCACCGATGGGCGCTGCAATTGGTTCAGGTCTCGCCGGCATCGGTGCCGGTATCGGTATCGGACAGATCGGTAAAAGTGCCATGGAAGCTATCGCACGCCAGCCCGAAGCGGTTGGTGAAATCAGGTCGAACATGATCGTGGCTGCTGCTTTGGTTGAAGGAGCTTGTTTCTTCGCCATGATTGTATGCTTGTTGGTTGTGTTTATGGTTAAGACTGCTTAATGAAGGTTATACGCCGGGATACCCGGTTGCGAACCGATTTATTTTTAAGACTATGGGACTAGTAACACCGGATTACGGAACGATTTTCTGGATGGTTCTGGCTTTTTCCGTGGTGTTTTGGATTCTGAAGAAATTTGCCTGGGGACCTGTCCTCAAAATGGTTAAGGAGCGTGAACAGTCGATTGACAAAGCTCTGAAATCGGCAAATGAAGCCAGGGAAGGGTTAACAGCTCTGAAATCCGATCACGAAAAAATGCTCCAGGAAGCCCACGCAGAGCGCGATTTGTTGATCGCCGAAGCCAGGCAGATCAGGGAGCAGATGATTGCCAAAGCCAAAGACGAAGCCGTTTTGGAAGCCTCAAAGGCTTTCGAAAATGCCAAACGCCAGATTGAGAGCGAAAAAAATGCTGCTATCAATGAAATTAAGCAGCAGGTTGCCTCATTATCAGTGGATATTGCTGAAAAGATCCTCAAAAGGGAGCTGTCCGACCGTATCCAGCAGGAAGCTTTAATCAAAGAGCAACTCAGCGACTTGAAATTGAATTAGGTTTATGAACAATAGCCGTCTAGCATCCAGATATGCAAAAGCGCTCTTCTCTCTGGCAAAGGAGCGGGATCAGGTTGAAGTGGTAAACCGGGATCTGTCAAATCTCAACGGATTGCTTAAAGAGTCGCCTGACTTCAGATGGCTTCTCGAGAGTCCGGTCATTATGGCTACTGACAAAGCCCGGATTGCCGAAACGATCCTCAGGGATTTGATTGAACCGATCACACTTGATTTTGTGAAGCTTCTTTTGAATCACCGGCGCGAAGCAAATTTCGCATCTACCTGCAGGATGTTTGTTGAATTATTCAAGGCCGATCAGGGAATTCTGGAAGCAAATATAGAATCGGCAGTTACGGTGGATCCGAAATTTCTGGAAGGGCTGATAGGCCGTCTGGAAGCATCGAGCCACCGGAAGATTGAAATGAAGACAGAAACCAATGAAGCCTTGATAGGCGGATTTATTCTGACCTTAGAAGACCAGCAGCTGGATGCCAGCGTGCAGTCGAAATTGAAAAGAATCAGACAGGAATTACGAGAATCAAAGAAATAATTGATCATGGCAAGTATTAAACCGGCCGAAATTTCGCAGATTTCACGGCAGCAACTGGAGGGATTGAAGCTTGATGCAAGCTTTGAAGAAGTTGGAACTGTGTTGGAGGTTGGAGATGGAATTGCTCGTGTTTACGGCCTTTCCAATGTCCAGAGCAACGAGTTGGTCGAATTTGACAATGGGGTTATGGGAATCGTCCTTAACCTGGAGGAAGACAACGTAGGTACCGTGTTGTTAGGCCCTTCGGTTGGAATTGGCGAAGGTTCTCATGTCAAACGGACGAGGAGGATCGCCTCCATCCGGGTCGGCGAAGGTTTGCTGGGCCGTGTAGTCAATACCATCGGTGAACCACTCGACGGCAAAGGTCCGGTTACTGGAACCCTGATCGATCTGCCACTCGAGCGTAAAGCTCCGGGTGTTATCTTCCGCCAGCGGGTTAACCAACCACTTCAAACCGGTATCAAAGCAATTGATGCGATGATCCCGATCGGACGCGGTCAGCGTGAACTGATCATTGGTGACCGTCAGACCGGTAAAACCGCTATTGCCATCGATACCATCATCAACCAGAAACAGAACTACGAAAACGGTACTCCGGTTTATTGTATCTATGTAGCTATCGGGCAGAAAGGTTCAACGGTTGCACAAATCGTTAAAACGCTCGAAGAGTATGGCGCAATGGCTTAT
>JAQWAJ010000131.1:0-3923 GCA_028707745.1 Bacteroidales bacterium
GATCATCGACCGTTTCTGGCTACCGTTGGTCGATGCTGCTTTATCCTACGCCGGTTTCCTGCTGATTAACCCAACCTGGGAAGCGGTAAAATTTCCCGATGGCGGGCATCATCCTCAAGTATTTTTACTCTTCTTTGTGCCGGCCTATATATTCATCTGGCTGGTATCTATTTATTTTTCCGGCGGTTACGACCGGCCGGTCAAACCCGGAAAGATTTTCCGGGGTACAATATACGGCACGGCGATTATCCTGGTGTTTTACTCCCTGCTTCCTGAAGCATACCGTTTTTCAAGAGCGCTGATCCTGCTGGGTTCAGTCTGGACGCTGGTTGAAATATTGATGAGCCGTTTTCTGCTTCATTTGGCGCATGTATCGGGATACCGCCTGGATATCGGGACCCGAAAGAAACTGGTAATTGTCGGTACGCCTGATGAAGCCGAACGAATCAGCAACCTGATTGACCAAACCAGTCAGCCGGTCGATGTTTACGGTTTTGTTTCACCCGACCCCAACGTTACGGAAAACGGCAAATACCTGGGCTCTGTCAATCAGATCAGCGACATCATCCGGATCAATCATATCGATGAAGTTATTTTTTGTGCGAAAGATATCAGCACCAATGAAATCATCAAATACATGCTGGCCCTGAGTTCACTGGAAACCGAATACAAGATTGCCCCGGAAGAAGCCGAATCCATTATCGGGAGCAACTCAGCCAACACGGCCGGAGATCTTTATGTGATTCCGATCAATTCGGTGGGAGAGCCACACAACCGTCGGATGAAAAGGGTTTTCGACGTGTTCGTGTCATTGATTTTGCTGATTTTCTTTCCGGTATCAATCTGGTTTTTTCTGCCACGCCCCTGGATGATGCTCCTGAACAGCCTGCAGGTTCTGATCGGATCCCGCAGCTGGGTGGGTTATGCTCAATCCGGCATCCATCCGGGATATAATTTGCCTCCGCTGAAGAAAGGAATACTTAATCCCGAAAACGGCAGTCAGACTAAAGAATATGACAGCCATGACTGGCTCAATCTCAACCTACATTATGCACGAGATTATAAGCTCATGAAAGATATCCGGATACTTTTCAAAGATTTCAGGCACATCGTCAGGCGGACCAAACCGGTGATTCTACTTGCCCTGATGCTCTGTGCACTGATTCCGGGTGGATGGAGCCAGGATTTCAGGGACCAGATCAATCTGATCAGGCCCGTACCTGACAATTGTCTGGTTTACGGAACTATTACCGTTCGCAATACCGAACTGTTAACGGGGGTTAGGGTTAGTCTGACCGATCCTCAAACGTATGAAGTTTCTGACAGCCTTATCACCGACCGGAACGGCTGGTATCTGTTCTCGGTGAAGAAAGGAAGTCCTTATGGATTGATCATCGAGAAGAGCGGCTTCTTTCCGTATTATGTACAGGATACGATACCGGCCGGTATTACCGAAACCAAACTGGAGCAGAATATTTCGCTTCCGGGGGATCTCCGGAAAGACTTCGCTTTGTACTATCCTAATGCAGATACTGTGATGGGAGGAAAGAGCCGGGACCTACTTGAACAGTTAACAGGATTACTGAAAAAACATCCGGATATGGCGGTATGGCTCGATCCGAAAGGCGACTCATCCGATTTTACCAGAATTAACCGGATCACCTCTGTTTTTGTAAACAGTGGAGTGGAATTATCGCGCATTCTTACCGGAAGCCAGCCAAATTCTTCTGAAACATATATCAGGCTCGAGATCCGCGTGGGTACTGAAAAGGCCGTCACCCTTCCGGTAACAGCAGCTACACTGCCTGATGACAATCGATGGACCATTCAGATAGCAGCCTCCAAAACACCGCTTGGACCCAAATCGCTGAAGGGGCTTGACCCGGTTTTTGATTTCAAGGGAAAAGACGGGTACCACAGATATTGTTTCGGATCGTTTGATTCAAAGAATGAGGCCAACCGCAATCTCCCCGGGCTCAAAAAGAGAGGATTCACCAAACCAATGGTGAAGACAGTGAAATCTATGAAAAAAATGTAGTAATCATGGAACCGTTGAAAGGAAACCTGGTGCGTCTCAGAGCCATAGAACCCGGTGATGAAGATCTCCTCTATAAATGGGAGAACGATCAGAAAATCTGGCAGGTGAGTAATACCCTTACTCCGTTTTCAAGACAGGTACTTCACCAATATCTGGAACAGGCCCATCTGGATATTTTTCAGGCCAGGCAATTGCGGATGGTTATTGAGGTGATCGAATCTGAAAAGCCTGTCGGGCTCATCGACCTGTTCGATTTCGATGCCTTCCACCAACGGGCCGGGCTTGGAATTCTGATCGGAGAAACGGCTGACCGCGGCAAGGGATTTGCCAAAGATGCGATAAAAACCACATTGGTGTATGCGTTCACGGTTTTGCTCCTGAACCAGGTGTACAGCTCCATCGACGAATCCAACCCCGTCAGCCTGAATCTTTTTAAAGCGACCGGTTTCCGCGTTACCGGAAACAAGGAGAAATGGAACCGGAGCTCATCAGGATGGACCGATGAATGGTTTCTTCAGATTACTTCGGATGAATGGCTGGTCAGGGATTTGAAAGAGGGTATTTCCAGTAAAAACGAATAGGATCGGGCAACCGGATCTATACGGATGCCATAATGGCTTTTACCGTTGGTAACCAGCAGCGTGTTTACCCCGAGAACCATATTATACCGGGCAATCTGGTCAAATGTTTTCTGATTCAGGACGATCTCCGGAGCCTTACATTCCACCAGCAAAACGGGATGCCCCATCCTGTCATAGGCAACAATATCGCACCTGCGGGTCAGCTTGTTATGCGTGATTTTTTGCTCCAGCAGGAGTAAGCTCTCCGGATAACCAAGCACATCGCATAAATATCTGGCAAAATTCTGGCGGACCCACTCTTCAGGGGTCAACTGGTACCAACCCCGGCGAAAAACATCGAAAATCCACTCCCGCCCGGCATCGGATTTTATATTGAAGGAATAAGTTGGTAAATTTAACGGCTGCATGTAAACTGACATTCGGCGTAAAGATACTGATGACTGGCAAATTCGTCTCATGAAAACCAAACAGGAAATTGTCGAAAACTGGTTACCCCGATATACCGGGCGTAAACTGGAAGATTTTAGCAGATATATTATTCTGACGAACTTCAACCAATACGTTGAAACGTTCGCCCAGATGAACCAGGTGGAAATGATGCGCGATGTCAATATGCCTAATGCAAGTGCTGCCGGAATAACCATCATCAATTTCGGGATGGGCTCCGCTAATGCAGCCACCATCATGGATCTGCTAAGCGCAATACATCCCGTAGCCTGCCTGTTTCTGGGTAAATGCGGAGGATTGAAGAAGAAAAACCAGGTTGGCGATCTTATTCTGCCCATCGCAGCCATCAGGAGTGAGGGAACGTCAAACGACTATCTCCCGCCGGAGGTCCCGGCACTCCCCGCTTTCATGCTCCAGCGGGCAGTTTCAACGGCTATCAGGGATTATGGCCGCGACTATTATACCGGAACGGTTTATACCACCAATAAAAGGGTGTGGGAATATGACGAACGTTTTAAGAAGTTTTTGGTCAAAACACGCTCCATGGCAATCGACATGGAAACGGCAACGATTTTTATTGTCGGTTTCGATAACGAAATCCCCTGCGGAGCTCTTTTACTGGTATCCGACCAACCTATGATTTCATCCGGTATAAAAACAGCAGACAGCGATCGCGAAGTTAATCTGAAATATGTTGCCGACCACCTGAATATAGGCATTCTGGCCATGCATGAGATTATCGGACAGGGCCGTTCAGTCAAACATCTACAGTTCTAACAACTCTCCTTCTATGACCTTTGAGCAAATTATTACCGACATCCAGAACCGTAAATTTTATCCGATTTATCTTCTGATGG
>JAQWAJ010000131.1:3933-5814 GCA_028707745.1 Bacteroidales bacterium
CTGATGGGTGAAGAGCCCTATTTCATCGATCAGATATCCGATCTTTTACAAAATACCGTACTGGATGAATCTCAAAAAGCATTCAATCTCAGTGTTTTATACGGAAAAGATCTGGAAGGAGCTCAGGTCGACAATGCCGCCCGCCGGTTTCCCATGGGAGCCGAGTTTAATGTCATCATCGTGAAAGAGGCACAGATGGTTCAGAAACTCGACAATCTTCAGTACTATGCCGCAAAACCGCTGAAGTCAACCATCCTCGTACTTTGCTACAAATATGAATCACTCGATAAGCGGAAGAAACTCTACAAATCGATCGAAACAAGCGGCGTAGTTCTGGCAACAAAAAAAATGTATGAGGACCAGGTTCCCAGATGGATCGAATCCTATCTGAAGCGCCAGGGATACCATATTGAACCCGGCGCAGCAATGATCCTCACCGAATATCTGGGTAACGACCTTTCGAGAATTGCCGGCGAAATCGATAAACTACTGATCACCCTCCCGGCAGGTCAAACAAAAATTACCCCTGAACATATCGAGGAAAACAGTGGCGTCAGCAAGGATTTCAACAGCTTCGAACTGGTCAAGGCCCTTTCGCGTAAAAATGTTCTGAAAGCCAACAGGATCATCAACTATCTGGGCGACAATCAGAAAAACAATCATATCTCGATTACCATCTCTTCATTATTTTACTATTTCGGCAAGCTCCTCGCCTACCATTTCATGGACGACAAAAGTCCCCGGAATGTAAGTGCCGCACTGGGCATCAACTCCTATTTTGTTGGCGATTACCAGCAAGGGAGTTTGCACTATCCGCGTAAAAAAGTTATCCAGATCATATCGCTTCTGCGAGAGTACGACCTGAAATCAAAAGGTTTCGGGGATGTCTCAACTGATGAGGGAGAATTGCTTAAAGAATTGATTTTTAAAATCCTACATTAATTCCGGCTATGACCATCTTCCTGATACTGATCACTTCAATCTTTTCCATTGTCGCTTTTTCTCAACATAGCCTGATATACAAATATCAGTTCAATCCCTATCAGATACTGAAACGCCATCAGTATTCAAGATTGCTTCTGCACGCTTTTCTGCATGCCAACTGGACCCACTTAATCATCAACATGCTCGTCCTTTTCAGTTTCGGAACAGTACTGGAGAAGTATTTTCAGGGGTGTTTCGGTAATAATTGGATTCCCTATTACCTCATGCTCTATTTTGGCGCCATACTGGTATCGCCGCTCTACGCGCTGATAAAACACCGGAATGATTACCTCTACAATGCAATAGGTGCTTCGGGTGCAGTGTCTGCAGTGGTCTTTGCCACGATCCTTTTCGACCCCTGGAACAAAATCTTTTTCTTCGGTATGATCCCGATGCCTGGATTTATTTTCGGGTTTTTGTACCTGATTTACTCCTGGGTGATGAGTAAGCGCAGCCAGGACAACATCGCTCATGACACTCACTTTTTCGGAGCCATATTCGGGTTGCTTTTGCCCATTCTGATTGATCCCGAATTGTTGCCCTACTTCATCCGTCAGCTCACACACGGATAATATCTTGAAAAATAAACACATTCTATATAATCAGGCGGTCGTTCCCCGTGAATCCGTAAACTTAAGCGCGGAGGAGTGGTTTGAAATTTCCGGGCGTTGCATCCGTCAAAGTCTGTTTGCGTCGGGCAATCGTATTCCTTTTCTTGCGCCCTGGCTCGAATTGCTCGAATTGAGATTTGAATCCGTCGGCTGGCACCTGCCGGATGAATTCAAGATTGCGGAATTAAGAATGCAATTTGAAAAACTGCTTAACCGGAACCGGTTGTTCAAAGGCAGCTGGATTCATCTGCTGATCACCCCTGTTTTTCCTTCGGGTGAACTGGAT
>JAQWAJ010000132.1 GCA_028707745.1 Bacteroidales bacterium
GGGTTTCAGATATATCGCGTTGACCGAAGAGATTGGGTATGATTATTTCCCTCTGGATGACAAGGGATTGTCTATTGGAGTATCAGAAAAATATCATAACACCGGAAATCCGTTTTACAGTTCGATGGTACGCAGTCCGCTGCGGAACCTCATGATCCGTCAGGAAACCGTCTTTAACGGATGGGACGAGATCATCCTGACCGATCAAAAAGGATTTTTATCTGAAACCGACGGGAGTAATATCTTTTTAAGGTATCAGGATGAAATCATCACTCCTGCCCCATCCAATAACTGTTTTCCCCGGATCATAACAGGCATCGTCAGGGACCTGATTCCGGCAAGCGGATACAAGCTTGTTGTGAGTGATCAGATCCGGACTCATGATCTGGTGAACGCAGATGAAGTTTTTCTGACGGATGACACCAATGGCATTCGATGGGTACTTGGATACGAGAAAAAACGATATTACCGGACGGCTTCCGTATCTATCCACAACAACCTGACTGAACTGATCAGAACGACCGATCAGTTCCAGGCCGGATCTTCAGGATAGCGCGTCCACATCTGGTATCGCACATCCTCTTTTTTTAGAATACTTCTCCAAAGCTGAACATCCGACCCATGCATCACATCAAGCGTATCAATACCGGTCACCAGCCAGGAGTTTTCGCTGATTTCCCTTTCGAGCTGCCCCGGATGCCAGCTCGAGTAGCCCACAAAGAAACGGATCTGGTAATCCTTGATCCATCCATCCTTAATTCCGGATTTGATGGCTTCAATATCACCACCCCAGTAAACCTGATCCAGGATCTCCTCGCATTCCGGTATCACATGCCCGAGTGTATGGATATAATGAATGGTATCCGTGTGAACAGGCCCTCCGACAGAGACGATCGAATTGATTAACGGAAAACCTTTCAGCATCTCATCAATTCTGAATTCGATCGGATTATTCAAAACAAAACCCACTGTTCCCTTGTTATCATGTTCGGTAATGAGTACCACGGAACGTTTGAAATAGGAATCCTGTAAAAAAGGTTCGGCAATGAGAACCCTTCCTCTCTGCGGCTGAAGATCGTTATGTTGAATCTTAAAGAAATCGAGATTCTCATTCATGGAAGCAGAACTGTGACAACTCATCAAATTAACGGATTTTCTTACTTTTGAACAATAATACGGCTATGCTTTTAACATTATTACTGATTTCGATCATCCTGGTAGCTCTGGCTTTTGCAGGGCTCGGGATAAGTATTCTGTTCCGCCGGAACGGTAAATTTCCCGAAACTGAGGTTGGTCAGAACAAGCACATGAAAGATCTCGGAATTACCTGTGTCAAAAAGAATGAACCGATGAGCGGCTGCGGTCACGGTTGCTCATGCGGGCATCTCTAATCCTGTATCATCGCCTGAACACCAGGGGTTTGCCAGGTTTTCACCGAGCCATCCGAATCACTATAGATAAAATAAGCCTGTACGTCCGGAATCCCGGAGCAAAACTCCCTGGCTTTCTCAAATCCGAGAACCATACACACCGTGGCATAAGCATCTGCATAGATGCATTCATCAGTAAATATGGTGGCTGACAGCAGATTACTCATTGCCGGGTAACCCGTTTTCGGATTAATGGTATGGGCATATTTCACTCCGTTTTCTTCATAGAAATGCCGGTAATTACCCGAAGTGGCCACTGCAGTATGGCTTAAATGAAAAACCTGCTGGATCTCCCGGGTCAGCGCATTCTCCAATGGTTTATCAACCCCAACGCGCCATGACGTCCCCTCTTTGTTTTTACCCAGACATCTCAGTTCGCCACCGATCTCTACGAGGTAATTTTTAATCCCCAATGAATCAAAAAGCCCGGCAATAACATCCGACACATAACCAGGGGTGATAGCATTGGGATCGATCATGATTCTCGGATCCTCTTTAATCAACCGATCTCCCTCAATCCTGATTTTCCGATAGCCGGTAAACTGCAACAAACTGTCAATCATTTCCTTTGTTACTTTTTCACGCGCCGTAAAACCAAAGCCCCAGGCGTTTACCAAAGGGGCAACAGTCATATCAAATGCGCCGCCCGAGCGTTCTGAGACCTCATGACCTACTTCAATAACCCTCCGGAGGTCGCGGTCAACCCGGGCAGTCGAATCGTTATTATTAATTCTCGACAGAACAGAGGTCGGATCATAGGTCGACATCGAAATATTAATCCGTTCGAGAATGCCATCAATCTCTTTTTCAAGAGATTTCGACATTTTGTACTCGTATGAAATATGATAGGTTGATCCGTACACAGGACCCTCCTGAAAGTAATAAATCCGCTTGGTGGTACAGGCAGTCAGTGCCGCCAGTGCTATAGCCAGGGTAAGTACGGTTTTTTGCATGCGTCAAAGTTACCCCCCAAAATCATCAAATGCAATCATCTCGTCAGGCACCCCGAGATTAGCCAGCAATTTTAAAACTGCTGCATTCATAGCCGGCGGGCCGCACAGGTAATACTCGATCTCTTCAGGTTCATCAATCTTGCTCAGATACTGATCAAACAACACCTGGTGTATGAAGCCGGTGTATCCTGTCCAGTGGTCGTCAGGTTTGGGTTCAGACAGAGCCAGGTTAAAGGTGAAATTTGGAGAATTCTTCTCGATCTGACGGAACTCATCTTCATAAAAGATCTCCTGTTTCGATCGCGCACCATACCAATAGCTCACCTTTCTGCCAGTTTTCTCAGTATTGAACAGATGGAAAATATGGGATCTCAGGGGTGCCATACCGGCTCCACCTCCGATATAGACCATCTCTCTTTGGGTCGGTTTGATATGAAACTCACCGTAAGGGCCTGAAATCATCACTTTGTCACCGGGCTTCAGGGAATAGATATAGGAAGAGCACACACCCGGATTAACCCGGGCAAAACCTCCTGTGGCCGGGTCCCAGGGTGGAGTGGCAATCCTGATGTTGAGCATGATCACGTTCCCTTCTGCCGGATGGTTGGCCATGCTGTATGCCCGATAGGTTGGTTCCGTGTTTTTCATCTTCAGATCCCACACCTTTAACTTATCCCATTCCGCCTGGTATTCTTCGCCGATGCTGAAATCCCGAAAATCCACTGAAATTTCAGGAACATCAATCTGGATATAGCTTCCCGGCAAGAATGAAAGACTCTCTCCTTCAGGAAGTTTAACCTTAAACTCTCGGATGAAAGTAGATACATTATGATTGGAAACGACTTCACATTCCCATTTTCGGATACCCAATACTGCTGCAGGAATTCTGATTTTAATATCATTGCGGACTTTCACCTGACACCCGAGCCGCCAGTTATGCTGCTGTTCCCTTCTTGAAAAAAATCCAACCTCGGTGGGTAAAATCTCCCCACCACCTTCGATCACCTGGCACCTGCACATGCCGCATGTTCCTCCCCCTCCGCAAGCCGATGGGAGGTATACACTGTTATTCGACAGGGAGGAGAGAATATTGGATCCCGGCTCAATCTCCAACACTTTTTCCCCGTTGTTTATATCGATGTTCACCAATCCTCCCGGTGTCAGTTTCTTTTTGGCGTACAGCAAAGCGGCAACCATCACGATCATGATGATCAAAAAAACCATGATACTGACGGATATCAGAAAAACGGTACCGGAGAGTGCTATCAACAATATCATAGAAGTCTGTTTATCGGTTTATAATTTGAAGCCCATAAAGCCCATGAATGCGAACGCCATCAGCCCAACCAGGATGAAGGTAATACCCAGTCCCCGCAAGGGTGCCGGGACATTGGAGTATCTGATCTTTTCACGGATGGCAGCCAGACTGATAATGGCGATTGCCCACCCGACCCCCGATCCGAATGAAAAGGTAACCGTTTCCCAAACATTGGCAAATTCACGCTGCTGCATAAACAACGCTCCACCAAGCACGGCACAGTTCACCGCAATCAGTGGAAGGAAAATGCCCAAAGCATTATAGAGGGATGGAGAAAAACGTTCCACCACCATTTCAACCAATTGAACAATAGCAGCAATTACGGCAATGAAAATGATAAAGCTCAGAAAGCTCAGGTCAACACCCGCCAGTCCGGGACTAAGCCAGGTAAGCGCCCCCTCCTTCAGCAGGTATTTCTCGAGCAGGTAGTTCACCGGAATAGTGATCACCATAACAAATACCACCGCAACACCTAATCCAACAGCGGTTTTAACTGTCTTTGACACAGCCAGGAATGAACACATACCTAAAAAATAGGCAAAGATCATGTTGTGAACAAAAACGGTGTCGACAAAGAGGTTGATGTGATTTTCCATATCTCCCGGTATTATTTCGATTCTATCAGATTCTTGTTACGACTTCTCTGAATCCAGATGATCACGCCGATCAGGATCAGTGCCATCGGGGGCATAATCATGGCCCCGTTATTCACATATCCTACCGAAAAGGCTCCCAGTTTTTCCATCACCGGATAGCCCCACACGGTTCCTGATCCAAGCAGTTCACGGAGGAAAGAAACTATGATCAGTATCGCTCCGTATCCCATACCATTCCCGATGCCGTCCACAAATGAGTCCCAGGGTTTGTTGGCCATGGCAAACGCCTCCAGCCGTCCCATCAGGATACAGTTCGTAATAATCAGTCCGACAAATACTGACAGCTGTTTGCTAACGTCGTAGACAAAAGCCTTGAGCAGCTGGTCAACCATAATTACCAAGGCTGCCACCACTACCAACTGAACTATGATCCTGATCCTTGCCGGGATGCTTTTGCGCAATGCTGAAATAATGAGATTGGAAAAGGCGGTGACAATGGTCACCGACAAAGCCATCACAAAGGCTGGCTTCATCTTAACGGTAACAGCAAGCGCTGAACAGATTCCCAACACCTGGACGGTGATCGGATTCTCCAAATTCAGTGGATTTGTGAGGAGTTTCAAATTTCGCGATGAAAATAACAGGCTCATATACTATAGTTTATTCTTTTTGATAAAAGGAAGATAGTTTTTCATGCTCACAGCGATGGTGGATTCAACACCCTTGCTGGTAATGGTTCCGCCTGAAATGGCATCCACTGAATGATCGGGCAGTTTGGGTTCATTGTTTTTCAACACTTTTACTGAGATGAACGATACTGCTTCATCAAACAATTTTTTATTCACAAACTGTTTCTGAAACCAACGTGTGTTAATCTCCGCGCCCAGTCCGGGTGTCTCCCCCTGATGATCGAAGAAAGCCCCCGTAATGGTATTCAGATCTTCGCCGAGCGCTATATATCCCCAGATCGGACCCCACAAACCTTTTCCCTGTACCGGGAAAATATAATTCAGCGCACCATCATCACGGGTACACAGGAAAACCGGGTAAACCCGATCAGTTGAGTCCTTCTTCATCTCAAGCGAAACGTCGATCTCAAAAGCCAGGCGTCCTGGCAATGTATCTCCGGCAGGGTCAAATACAAAGGCCCTTGTAATGTATTGATTGTATTGAGCATCCACGTAAAGGTTTTTATTATCGGCCGAACCGGCATCCCATCCTTTATCCACCGCATGCAGGATCTCCAGTTTTTTAGCAGTTTCCAGGTTCTTTTGCTGAAAAGGTTTTAGAACGGTAGCCGCGAGAGCGAGTAAGGCAGCAACCACTACAACCAGCACCGTGGAGTAAATGAAAATGTAAGTATTACTCTTATTCATGTCGGTTTATTTTTCAGAATTCGCACTCTTCACCATCCGTTTCAGGCGACGGTTTATATTTGATTGAACAACAAGATGGTCGATCAGCGGAGCAAATACATTCATCAGCAATATCGCCAGCATC
>JAQWAJ010000133.1 GCA_028707745.1 Bacteroidales bacterium
CTGTTTTCATCAAAATTGCTGAAAAAAAGCGGATTTCCGAAAGAATTAGTAATTTACACTTTTCAAATACAGGCCAGATATGCCCCCATCAGCAGTAAAGACAATTAAGGATCTGTTTTTCTGGCAATACGCCAAAATCATTTCAGATTCCGCTCATTTTGGTAAAAAGAACTTTGGCTTCATCATGTCAAAATTCAAAGAGTTACAAAGCGGAAAAATCCATTGGTCAACATCCATCAGGGAGTACATTAAAGAGCACGAAGAACCCGATCGCTGTATTTACTGCGGACAATCCACTAAACTGACTGTTGAACATATTTTGCCAAGATCGAGGGGAGGAGAAGATATTCCGGACAATGTTGTCTGGGTATGCCAGTCGTGCAATTCCGGTAAAGGCTCAAAGAGATTATATGAGTGGGGAAAACTGACCAATAAAGACAATCATCACAGGATTGCTGAAGGGAAATATCTGAAGTATCTCTACACATTACATGAAAATCAGGGAACCTTGGAGTGTGATAATATTAAACAGTTATGCCAGGCTTGTGACATGGGTGAGCATTGCAAAAATGAAAATTCCGTTGAAAAACTCTCGGTGTATTGCCTCGAAGGATGTTTTCTGAAACGCGAATAATCTGCGATTTTATCGGATAGAAGCAGCTTTGTTTTCCACCGGCTTCAGCTCTTTCTTAAAAAACAGCAGTAGGCTTTTGATATCCACCACTTGGCCCTCCGGATGAACGACCAGCTCAACACGATCTGACTGACTGAAATTCATGTATATCACCTGTATCTCTTTCAGGGCTGACTTTGCCACGTCAACGGGGAACTGCGACGGAGGTTCCTGTAAACCGTTCTGACACATCAGTGGCCGGGGAGCAATCAGACAGAATATATCCGGAAAATCGACCAGTTCGCGTATCCCCGGAACTTTCCAGCACATGCAGTGATCCTGCTCCATCTGATCCATTTTAGTCAGAAAACCAGCGCTCAAAACGGCGCTCACCCGCTGATCCATGGCGCCGAGCCACATCGACATTTCGCCACCCATCGAAAGCCCTGCGCATCCGATCCGTAGAGCATCCACCGCAATGAGCGTCTCGAGATAATCAATGCACCGCATGGCATCCCAGAGCCGCTCACCCACCAGCGTCCGGCCCTGTTCAAAGATTTCGTGCTGACTGGTTACCGGGGCAATCGTAACATAATTACGGGTTGCCAGTTCAGTAGCAAAGCCATTGTACGGAGAGTCCTTTTCGTAAACGCTGGTTGGCTGGCCGCTATGTCCGTGCAAACAGACCACTGCCGGCCAGGGTCCGCGCGATTTCATCGGAAAAGTCACCATCACCCGGATCCTGCGGCTTTGTGTGGAGCTGATCTCGATCTCTTTCATCAGGTAATCGACCTTGTTTACCGAACTGATCTCCACCGGATTCAGCGGAATGTCCTTTCGGGCGGCTATCAGGTCATCGATATTCAGTAAAGCGCTTAGCTTCGCCCGGGTATCGTTTTGCCAGGCCAATGCCATTTTTTGCGATCGGGATGAATACTTCAGCGCGCGTTGTTTATAGGAATGCGCCTCAGCGCCGGCGGCCAGTAACATCAAAACAACAGCGAGTGCGAACCACCCGGGGAGCCGCCTTTTGATCGTTGCCTTCATAGGTTGGAATTTTATCCCAAGTTAGAAAGAAATTAACCACGGAGACACAGAGATTTTCGCTTCATGACCTTGCAAACCGAACCAAGGGCTCATAAATCCCATCATCAGCCTGATGGATTGCATCGAGATACTTTTTCCTGTTTTCACCTTTCTTTGCCAGATTTGATGCCCCCCAAGAAAAATGCTCAAGGCCAAATCCGTTAGATATCAGAACATCTGCGCACAATCTGGAATGCCTGCCATTACCATTGGAGAAAATATGGGTTTTCACCAACCTATGTTTGAACCGTATTGCAATTTCATCAGGTGGAAAAGTATTATGATCAATCCAATATTTGCAATCATCAAGTAATTGTTTGAGCTCTGTTGCAATTAAAGATTTATCTACACCGATATTTTTATTTGTCTTGCGGATTTTTCCAGCCCAAATCCAAATACTCCGGAACATTTGTCGATGTATTTCGAGGACAAATTCTTCTGTCAAGATCTCATCAATCGTAAATTTCCTTCTCATGGTCCATTCTATGGCTTTCTCAATGTTTTTTTGCTCAAACTCGTCCAACTCGCCTTTCGTGGAAATGGTCTTTATTTTAAGACCCACTCTCTCCTCTTCGTCAATTGGGGTCTGCCCTTCGATGTATTCCAAGTCTAATCCCATAGATACTTCGGCATTTCCTGTTTTATCTCAGATGCCTTTTCCGTAATGGCTTTTTGCAAACGAGCTTCAGAATTGGCCTGATCTTCCAGTACCATAGAAGCCGAAGTTCGTATCACAATTTCACGGGCTAGCTCCATCGCCCGGTTATTAATCATTTTTTCCAATGACCCGGATTTTGGAATAAAAACATAAACCAATTTCATATCAAAACATGCTGCCACTTGATGCAAAACATTCAATGAAACGCTTCCTGATTTCTCCCTGTTCTCAATCTCTTTAACGCTCTGAGCTGTAATGTTTAGTTTTTTACCCAATTGTCTGAGAGACATTCCCAACGCCTGACGGATCGAATAGACCCATCCAGCCTGAGGAAGGACAAATGACTCGGGAATATTCACCTCCTTTATCTTCGAGTCGATCTGGTCAAGTACCAATTTTTGAGTTTTCATCATACTATAGCCTGATATTATTATACAAATATAAGGCTATTGTTTGAATTATCAAAACTTTTGTAAGGCTATAACCTTAATTCTAATTGCATTTATTCCTTTTTTATCCACACTCTCGAGTCGTATGTCTCTTTAGCGTCGGCAGAGGCTTTACGGTTGTTGCGGGCAAAGTTCGGGATGGCAATCAGCGGAGTACCGTCGGCCCATTTGCCTTTCACCGTCATCACACCGTGGAGCAGATCGCCGCGCCATTCGGGAACGAGCGGGTCAGTGCCAATCTGCTTTTTAATATCCTGATTATCAGCCTCTTCCACACTGTAAATCAGCGGACCATATTTGATGGCTACCTTGCCCCGGTCAGCCACGATATGCTCATCGGCGGTGATCGTCTGAACCTTCATCGGGATCATGATCTCCACCTGATCGCCGGTTTTCCATTTGCGTGTGATGGCAACATAACCATTGACAGCCTGGGTGGAAACGGATTTCCCGTTCACTTTGAGCGATTCGAGCCCGGTGACCTCCGGAACGCAGGTGTACAGCTCGCTCGTCGAGCGGTTCGGAACCCGTATGTATATGGTAAACTCTTTGGCGACCTTGGGATTTACCGTGATGCTGACTTTGCCGCTCCACGGATAATCGGTTTTCTGGACCATCTCGACATCAGTACCGGCTACTTTTTCAACTTTTATCTTACTGCCGATATACAGGTTTACATAAATACCATCGCTGCTCTTGACGTACGTCCAGGTCGGGATCATCAGCAGGATCCGCGGCATGTTCCCCACGCAGCAGGGACACACATGCCAGTCGTAGCGAGCCTGATTGCCCTCCAGCGGGTTATCGTAGTAAAAGTTTTTACCGTCGAGGTCCAGTGCGCCCAACAGGGCATTGTACATGGTCTCCTCGTACAGATCGGCATATTTTGCATCATGGTAGGCCAGGTTCATCTTATAATCGAAAAAGATGAGCCCGCAACTCGAGCAGGCCTCACAGTATGCCTGGTTTCCGAGGGAATAATTGCCGCCGAACCCTTCGCTGGTTTCGCCGCTGCCGATACCCCCGGTTACATAGTACTTTTTATTGATGACATTGTTCCAGAGCGACATCACGGCACTCTGATAATCCACATCGCCGGTTTCGGCTGCCACATCGGCCATTCCCGAGTAGCTGTACACCGCGCGGACGGCATGCCCGACGGCCTCATATTGTTGTTGTACAGGCAGATGACTCTGGTCGTACTCCTCACCGCCTCCGCGGTTGTCGAGCAGAAATTTTGCCAGAGATATATAACTGTCGCCCCTGCCATTACCTTCCATGTCATTCACAAACCGGCCAAAACGCACCAGTGCCTGCTCCATCTCCTGATGGCCGTCGTACCAGGCTTTTTTACCCGGACCGATATTAGCCACCCAGCAGTCGGCCAGCTTTTTGGCGGCATTGTATAACCGCTTGTCCTTGCCCTCGGTAAGCGTATAATGATTGATTGCCGATTCGATGAAGTATCCGGCCACGTAGCCTTCATGGTTTCCTCGGGTTTCGGGTGCCCATTTATCGTGCCAGCGAGCGGTATCCCGCAGGGTATAAGCCGTCTGCAGATACCCGTCAGGCTCCTGAGCAGCCAGAATTTTGGGTATCCAGTCTTCGAGCGTAGCCTTCATCTTTTCCTGTGCGGCGATGATCTCCTGATCCCCCTGCGGATCTACCATCAGTGCGATGCTCATGGCCTCAATCGTCTGATGAACCCAGGCATTGGAAAAAACATAGCCTTTGTGCTTGCCCTGTTTTTCACCCCGAAGAGCCTTGGCTGCCTCGATGAAGTTATCCAGGCCACCCTCGCCGGTAGTGATATCGGTTCTCATACACTGGTCGATGCACCAGGGAATCCAGTTCACGATGATCGCCTTGGCCCGGGCATTCCAGAGCGGACTGTCGATCGAGTACCGTTTGGTATAAACTACATCCAGACGTTGCGACTGCGGTGGCAGGTGCACTTTCACTTTCAGATCGGACGAGGAGGTCTGTTTGCCCTCGGTGGCGGTCAGGGTGAGCACGTAATCCCCTGTCTGGGTAAGAACCGCCGTGGTATTGAGGGAGGTCGGGTCTTTGAATTCCACCGGGCCCGGACCCGATTTTTTGGTCCAGATAGTCTTCTGCACCGGGGTAACCGATTTCAGGCTGCCCGACAGCCAGGTTTTTCCACCGGTGATCACATCGCGGTCGGGACCGGCCGTCACGATCGGTGGAATATCCGGAGAACCGGGCGACTGGTACACGATCCACTCCTGAACATTGTTCGGGAACATCAGGGCCGAATCCACCTCGATCCGGAGTTTGGTGGTTTGCACCTCATCAAAAGTGGTGATATTGTATTGCTTATTCTGAATACCCAAGCCTTTGGCATTTTTCACGGAAACAAAGGCTGATCCGTCCCAGTACTGCACCCTATAAGCCGATGGAAGCGGAATTCCGTTCTGGTAATCCCATAAAAAAACCGATATCTCGCGGGTACCCATCGGTTGTATCCACTCATACTGCACCCATTGGGCGGTCATCGGCCGTCGACGCCCGCTATTGTTTGGCCTGGGTTTCCACGGCAGAGTATCCGTCGGGGTTAAACCGTCGTTCACGACCGCCAGGGAGGGTCCCCAGCGCATGGAATTCGTGGCGGTGGCCACTTTTGACAGATTTCGTTTTAAATCGCCCGATTGGGCATTCAGGCCCGCACTACCGGCAAGAGCCAGTAAAATCGATGCACAGGTAACAATAGGATGAGTTTTTCTCATGGCTAAATCCGGATTAAATTCATCTGCAGGAGACAGATCAACCGATAAAGCTATGAATTAATTTTATGATAAAACCTACATCTTATTCCGTTTGGTGCGGATCACGTTCAGGTATTTGTTTCCCAGCTTGACCTGTACTTTTCCGTTGAACAGGAGGGGTTCCCCGTCGATATGGAACTCATTGGAATTGGCCTTGATAGTAACCTGTTCCGAAGTTTTGAGGTATTTGATGTATTTC
>JAQWAJ010000134.1 GCA_028707745.1 Bacteroidales bacterium
CTTTCAGTCATAATCATTTGTTGGGGGCATGCTCCGGAGGAGCTCACGCGCCGAATATTGATCCGCAACCGTCAGCTCCCGGATCAGTTTCCCATCCCGGAATATCAGGTTGCGTTTGGTAAACCTGGCTATGTCAGGCTCATGCGTTACAAAGACAATGGTCTTGCCTTTTTCATTCAATTCCTGAAAGAGCGCCATGATCTCATAAGAGGTTCGGGTATCGAGGTTCCCGGTAGCCTCATCGGCCAGAATCACAACCGGATCATTCACCAGTGACCGCGCAATGGCTACCCGCTGTTGCTGCCCGCCCGATAGCTGGTTTGGCATGTGTTTCATCCGGTCGGCCAGTCCCACTGCCTCTAATGCTGCCACGGCACGCTCACGGCGCTCCTTCGGCCTCACATCCTTATTATAGAACAGCGGAAGCTCAACATTCTCCAGGGCCGAGGTCCTTGACAACAGGTTGTACGATTGAAACACGAATCCCAGCTTGTGGTTGCGCAATTCGGCGAGCTCATTTTTGTTCAACCCGGCAACCGGAACACTATCGAGGTAATAATTGCCTGATGATGGCTTATCCAGACAACCCAGGATGTTCAGCATGGTGGATTTGCCCGATCCGCTGGCTCCCATAATCGCCACAAATTCACCGGTTTCGATCTTCAGACTGACCCCCTTGAGGGCGTGAACAGTTACCTCTCCCACGTGAAAGTCCTTGACCAGCGCATCTACTTCAATAATTGACTTGTTCATGGCTTCTTATTTTTTCTTCTGACCGGGAGGGGTCGGCATGAACGGACTTTTTGCGGTCTGGGCCTTAGCTCCGTTACCGACTGCGACGGATTGGCTCATCGAGAGCACAACTACATCACCTTCCTTTAATCCCGATTTGATTTCGATCGATGTTCCGTTATCCATACCGGTTACCACCTGTACCGGATGTATTTTGCTTCCGTCTTTAACCCATACCTGCGAACTGCTTTTGTTCCCGGCTAAAGCATTGTCCGGGCTGTTTGCGTTTGCCGACAGGGTGCTGTTGTAAGCGGCCAGCAGTTGAGCATCCGGCGTGAAACGGAGTGCTTTGCCCGGAATGGTCAGCGCCCCTTGCATTTCATCGGTAAACACGGTAATCGTGGCGGTCATCCCTGGCATCAGCTTCTTATCCGGGTTCGGTGCATTGATGATAACCGTATAAGTGACCACATTGGAGGTGATAACCGGTTCAATCCTGACCTGTGAAACGCTTCCCTGAAAAATTTCCTCCGGATAAGCATCGACTGTAAACTCAACCCGCTGGTCTTGTTTGACTTTCCCGATATCGGCTTCATCGATGTTGGCCTGTACCTCCATCTGGGTCAGATCGTTGGCAATGGAAAACAGGGTAGGTGTGTTGAAACTGGCCGCCACTGTCTGTCCCTCTTCAACGGCCCGGTTCAAAACTACTCCGTCGATTGGTGAAGAGATGGTGGCGTATTTCAGGTTGATATCGGCACGCTCATATTTAGCCTGTACCGAGATGATGTTCGCCTTGGCCTTGTTGTAATTATATAACGCCTGATCATAATCGGTTTGTGCTACTAATTTCTTGTCAAACAGAGCTTTAATCCTGTTGAAAGTGGCCTCCTGATACTCCAGCTCGGCTTTTGCATCGGCCACCGATGCTTTGGCCTCCTGCAAACTGGCCAGCAACGGGGTCTTATCAAGCTCGGCCAATAACTGACCCTTCTTCACAACCGTATTAAAATCGGCATACAGGTGCAGGATGACCCCTGAAACCTGAGTACCTACATCAACGGTTTGGATGGCCTCCAGTGTTCCGGTGGCGGAAACCGAATTACTCAGATCGCCTTTGCTCACCATGGCTGTTTCAAAGTTGAATTCAGCCTTATTCTTTTTGCATGAGTTCAATGTCAACGCTGTCCCGACCAGCAGGACCGATGTGGCTAACAGAACCAGTTTTATACTCTTTTTCATTTTATAAGTATTTTCTTGTTTACCGTTTATAGACTTAATGGTTTACCTGTATAGAAATCAAGTAGTTTGTAAGAGAAAACCAGATTGAATCTCGATTGGAGCAGTGCGCTTTCGGCAGTGATCAGATTTGTTTTCTGATAGAGATAGTCAACCGAGTTGATCATTCCCTGATTGAATTTTTCAGTAGATACGGCGTATGACTCCACGTTCGACTGATATTGCTCCACGCTGGCTTCAAATTCCTTTTGGGCCGAACTCACATCGGTGCAGGCCTGTTCTACGGATTTGCGCAGCTGGTTCATGGTGTTTTTCAGATCGAGCTCGGCGCTGGACGTGTTGATACGGGCAATCTGTACCTGGTTCTTTATCTTATTATTGGAATAGATCGGCACCGACAGGGTCAGTCCGGTCGTTGGATTGATATTATTTCCCAGTTGCTGGGCAAAGGCAGAGCTCTGTGTCAGGCTGTAATACCCGGTGGAGAGACCGGCATCCATGGTGAGCCTCGGGTAATAGTCGGCTTTGGCCAGGTCAATCCCGATGGCGATGCTCTCCTTTTTCAAGGTATAGCTCTTGATCTGCGGCTTGATGGCCAGGGCAATCCGGTAAACGGAATCCGGATTTGGGGTCAGCTTCCGGTTAACCAGCAGCGATAAATCGGGTTCAGCGATCCTGAAACCTTCATTTAACGGCTCTTCGAGTAACTGCATCAATGCTACCCTGTTCATCTCGAGCAGGCTCTCGGCATTGGCCAGCGTAAGCTTCTCGTCGGCCAGCTGCGACTGGATCTGCAGGTAATCGGCCCGTGAGATCACACTTAAAGCCAGGCGTTCCCCGGCAAGCTGGAGCTCCTTTTCGGTAACCTCAATCTGGTGCTTGCTGTTGCTGACCTGCTCCTGTGCATATAAAATCTGGAGATAGGCATCCATCACCGACAGACTGATCGTCTCTTTCAGCGCTTCGAGGTCGAGCTTGCCAGCTTCATAATCCAATTGTGCCTGTTTGATGCTGTTGGTCAGCTTTTTGCCGTTGTACAGCACCACACTCGAACTGGCCGAAGCCGAAGAATTGGACGACCCTTTAAAGGAATCACTTCCGGTTGCGACATCCGTCTGGTTACTCCAGCCGAAACTCTGTCTGACCGAACCATCAACCGATGGAAAACGGTTCGACCGGGCCTGAGCCGTATTGATGCTGCTCACCTGAATGTTTAGTTCACTTTGCTTGATCTGAATATTCTGCTTCAATGCCTGGTCGATGCAGGTTTGAAGAGTCCAGACTGATTCCTGCGCTTTCGTCGGAAAAGTGGCCAGAGTGCCTGCCAGGATCAGTGACAGTGTTATGAAATGTTTCATCTTCATCTTGATAGGAATTACTGGGCACAAATGTATATGGCGTGCCACAGGCCCGAAGAATGAAATGGACAGACGGGTGGATTTTACCGACAGACAGGGGAATGTTTGGTAGGGGCGAGCTGTGCCCGCCCAATTCTATTCGTGGTCAGTAATAGAATGTTCCGGATTTTCCTCAGCGAATTTTCATCGCCTCTGCCTTCAGCTCTGCCGGCATTTTTTCAATGGCATAGCGTAATGCCGTGCGGGGCATAACCGCTTTGTTGCTTATCACATATTCGAAAACCTCCTGCTCGTGAGCCTGACTGGCAGCTTTCAGCATCCAGCCATAACCTTTCTGAACCAGATCGTCACGGTCAAGCAGCAGAATATCGGCAATCTCAAAAATATCCGGCAAAAAAAGGCCCTTACGTGCCGGGATGATCAGCGTAACGGCCGAAGCCCGCCGCATCCAGCGGTTATCTGACTTAGCCATCAACTTTAATCCGGATAAATACTCCGGATACCTCATCACGAAATCGCCCACCGTATGATTGCACAGGGTATCGCAGGCGGCCCAGTTGGTCACATATTCCGATATCCATCGTTCGAAAACCGCAAAATCGCAAGGTTCATACTGCTTGTGCACCGCATACGACCAGTGGCAGGCAATCATCGATTCCTCCATATATCCCGATTGCCAGAGCTGTTCGCATAACTCAAAAACTTCTTTTTTTGAGGGATTCTTTATCGATTTAAAAATCTCTTTACCAATCTTTTCCGTGGTGGGATTCTTGATGCCGTAAAACTTAACATCCTCTTTAAAGAAATTTTTCAGCGCCTGAATGGATTGCTCATCGGCAGCAGCCCGGAGCTCATTACGTAACTGGTCAATGATCTTGTTCATGGATTGGAGTAGATGATCTCTGAAAAAGTTTCAAATAAACCAGTCGTTGCCGGATGGTTAAACGGGGAGTGTTGAGTAAACAGCAGAGCGGCAACTCCCGATTTGAAATCGATAAAAAAATAGGTATTCAGGGAACCACCCCAGAAAATTGTTCCCGGTTGTCTTCCGTATGGCTTGCCTTTGGTATCGATGGCCCCTGCCAGGCCCCACTTGCTGTCGGTTGAAAGTAGCCCCTTAAAATTGCAGCATAAAGGTTTGAAGTACGCGTTTTCGATATCGATGACCATGGCCCCGATCTGATTCTCAGCCATTTCCTGAATGGTTTCAGGTTTTAAAATCTGTATCAGACCTGATTTCCCGCCATTAAGCAGGCAAAGCATGAGCCTGGTGAAGTCATCCGGACTGGAGAACAACCCGCCTCCTGCATTATACTCCGTTGCCACCACTGTTGGGATCCGGTTGGGATTTTCAACCAATGGCTGTTTCCCGTCGGCTCCCCTGTATCCTTGTGAAACAATTAATCCTTTCAATGAATCCGGTACATTAAACCAGGTTCGGTTCATTCCAAGCGGTCCGGTAATGTTTTTTCTGAAGTACGATTCCAGATTTATACCGGATACTTTTTCGTTGATCCGTCCAACCCAATTCAGGCTTGTTCCATACAGGAAACCGGTACCGCTTTCAAAGCGCCGGGGCAGATCACGGTAGCTCCATCCAGAAGTATCGAAATTGCTCAGTTCCTTATCGGTAGTGGTGTATCCGAAGCCTGAAGTATGGGTTAACAGGTTTCGGAGCGAGATGGGCTTTTTTGCAGGGACCAGTTGGCCATCTTTCAGGATCGGGATGGCCGCCATCTCCGGCATCAAGGTGGAGAGATCATCGTCAAGCCCGATTAACCCCCTCTCAACCAGCTGCATAGCAGCAATGCTGGTTAAAACCTTGGTCATGGAATGGATCCTGAATATATGACTTGATGTAACATTCTGATCTTCACTCCAGATAGCCTTGCCGTATGTATAGGTTACCCGCTCTCCTTTTTGATTGACCGCCATGGCAACTACCGCCGGCAGATCACTGCTCTTCATCGCTTCGTTCATCAGGCTTGTGATGCGTTCCTGCGAAGGGAAAGATCTGACCTCAGATTTACTCCCGGCGGATTGGCCCTGTGTCGAGCCTTTGCCTGAAATGCAACAGCTTAATAATAAAGAGAATAATAAAATGCATCGTGTTCTTTTCAGACTGCTCATGTTAGCCAAATTTACCTGTGATCGATCGGCTCAACGTGGATATTGATTTCCAGGTTCTTAAGACGACTGTTCAGGGAATTCTCAACCTCATCGCAGATCCGGTGAGCTTCTGACAGTTCCATGGTTTCAGGCAACTCCAGATGCAGATCGGCAAACCGGTACTGACCCGACTTCCTGGTTTTCAGGTTGTGATAGGATAGATTCCTTTTTGAAAATTCCTCACTGAAAATCCTGGTCTCCTCCTTCGAAAGAGAAGTATCAAGCAGTGGCGAATAAGCGGTACGGAGGAGGACAAATGACAGA
>JAQWAJ010000135.1 GCA_028707745.1 Bacteroidales bacterium
ACCCATTTCTGTTCGGGCAGATTGCCCGGCAAACATTGTAAACATAAATCTCAGCGCCTCTTCCGTTTATTATTTCGGAGTTCGGTCTGCATTTCTTCTGCGATACCCGGCTATTTCCGATTGCTCCAACCGGGCAGTTGTCAATACATAGATTGCAATTCTCCGTGCACAATTCCCCCGACTGAACTTCATCGGCTTCCAGTTCGGCATCGGTCAGGATGGCCCCCAGTTTGATCATGTTGCCATACTTTGCGTTGCAAAGCAGAGTGTTCCGGCCAATAAGCCCCAACCCTGCATAATATCCCAAATGCTTTAACGACAAAATTCCTTTGCCCTCCAGGTTCTCCTCATCCCAGTATTCATAAGGAAATGATGGAATCAGAACGGCTTTTGAACCCTCGTCCTCGATGGCCAGCGACAAATCAAAAGAGATCCGGTTGATTTTTGATACAACCACCTCCTCCAGAATGGTGTATGGAACCTGGCTGCGGGCTTGCAGGGGACCATCCGGCATCCGGCAGGCCAAGACGATGATTGAACGGGTATCTTGATAAACATCTTCCGGACGGTAACCTTCAGGGGCATTCCTCAACCGGTCAACCGGCGCAATGCCAGAAAGATCTGCCCCAAGAGCTTTGGCCACTTCTTTAACTTTATCTGCTGTGATCATCTGAATGGATAAATTGGTCCGCAGTCATTACGGATGCGTAAAAATAGTCCAACGACGCCAGAAAACTGTTCTGAACATCCTGGGCTTTAACCTTCTTCCCAAATATTTCCTGGTCTTTTGTGGCACAGGCATCTCCGATCAGGATGCAGTTGAACCCGAGATCTTTTGCAGCCCTGACGGTTGCATCCACACACATGTGGGTCATCATCCCGCAGATCACCAGATCAGTTATTCCGTTGGTTATCAGATAGTCATACAATCCGGTCTCCCTGAAGCTGTTCGGATAGTGTTTAACGATCACTTTTTCCTGCACCTCCGGATTTACCTGCTGATGAATTTCGGCTCCGGATGTGCCGGGGAGAAAAAAAGTAGCCCCCGGATTCAGGGCAATATGCTGTATATGAATAACTGGCAGGTGATCGGCTCTGAACTTTTTCAGGATTAACCCTGCGTTGATACTTGCCTGATCGGAACCCACCAGAGTCATGGCTCCCTTTTCGAAATAATCATTCTGAATGTCGATAATCAATAACGCCTTTTGCATAATATATCTGTTTATACACCTGTTTTTTTACTCCGTCGTTCCAATAATACCGTATCTCTCCATTGTCCATCCAATTGTGCGATACTCTCTCTGATACCGATGATTCTGAAGCCGAATTTTGTATGGAGCCTGAGGGTCGCGATGTTTTCCGGAAAAACGTGCGAATAGAGAGTCCAGACTCCCTCTTGTTCCGATGAGGCTATGACAGCATTCATAAGTTCAGTTCCGATGCCTTTGCCGAGCGATTCCGTATCAATGTAAACGCTGATCTCAGCAACGCCCTCATAAGCCTTTCGCGCCGAAAATGGGGACAAGGCTATCCATCCAAGTATCTGATCACCTTCGGTATAAACAAACCTCGAATGTCGAAGATGTTTGGAATCCCATTCGGACCATGAAGGAACACTTGTTTCAAAGGTGGCATTTCGGGTTTCAACCCCCATCTGAAAGATTTCAAGAATTCTGTTGCTAGCCCCCGGAAGCATTTCCCGTATCATATCCGTACAAATTAATAGTTACTGATGATCTGAATATCAATGCTCAGAAGCATACAGGCCAGTTGCAATAAATCCCTGCAATCGCCCGGGAAAATGAGATGATGGTTGCCGAGTGGTTTTTCCCGAAGCATTTTTACGTGATCTCCCGAGAGTTTTACCTCGATCTGGGTACGACAGGCACTGTCTGATTTTGGACGGCCGGTTATGTTTCCGGTGGCCAGGAACGCTTTGCTCAGCTTGTTATCGAAGCGGAAAATGGTAACTGCAGCTTCTTTAAAATCACCGGCAATAGCGGTGCCTTTGCCGGTTTCGAAATGCGTTTTCACCGAATACCCCGAAACCAAACCGGGAGCGATGGTACAATGGGAAAACAGGCATGCGTCATCAGTTACTTTATTCGTATTGGCAATCCAGGGAACGACACCGGTGAGTTCCTTGCAAAGCATCATGGCTACAATGGCTGTCAGATCGCCTTCACAACCGGCTGGAATCCCTTCGTTATTGAATTTTGCCAGCGGCAAACAGGCTGTCACGCTCTCTTTTTGTACCAGCGGAAAGCACTCCACCGTAATCGCATCCAGATTCTGTTTGCGGATAGTGTCGGCAAACATTTCATGTACCTGTGCGGTCTCCGTAAGATCGAAATGCTTTTCACCTGAAAAGGTATCGAGAAACGCGCCGGAGGCTTCAAACCCAGAATAGTGAGGCAATTGGTTCCAGGGTATTTCGATAAGCTCAATGCCGAGTTTTGCTTTCAGAACATCGGCCGGAATCGACGAGGCAATCAGCCAGTCGGATACCTGTCCGATCAGTCCGAGCCGCTTCCCCTGCAGATTTTTCAACGCCTGTTTTGCGGTTTGGTAATCCTTAAGCACGACAGCGGTTCCGGCATCCTCCTCATCCAGCAGCATCGACGGAATATCCCGATTGTTCAGCCAGGCCTTGACTTCAGTAACCGAAGCATAGGAATTGTCGTGACGTGATCCGATCAGGATATAAAAATTATTTGCTGAAATCTGTTCCAGGGCAAATTTCTCAGAACCTCCGGTCAGGAAAAAAAGTACATCGGGATTGCTGTCGGTGAGCTCAAATTCTCCGGATGGAATTAATTGCTCCATCCGCTTATCTGCATTTTTAAAATGGATATCCGGGTTGGGAATGGAGGCTAACAGTTTTATTTTGAGCGTTTTCATACCCTGAACTTCCTGATTCCTTCCCGGTCGAAGTCGCAATTGAGCCATTGATCCTCAATGGTTGCCCCATATTTTTCATACATCCCGATAGCTGGCTGATTCCAATCTAAAACCTGCCACCTGACCCGGTTACACTGTTCTTCGCGGGCGATTTCAAAAATCTTTTCCAACAGGGCTGTCCCGATCTTTTGCTTGCGATACTCAGGCTTTATATATAAATCGTCGAGATATAACGACTTACCGACCCAGGTAAAATAAGCAAAGAAATAGAGCGCCATTCCAACGATTTCGTGGGTTTCGGTTTCCGCTACCAGACATCGGAACAGCTCTTTTTCACGCTTCATCTGTTCCACCGAATTGGTAACTTGCTCTGGCGCTTTCTCAAATTCCGCCAACTCGCTGATCAATGCAAAAATGGCAGGGAAATCCCCTTCTTCAGCTCTTCGGATCGTAATCTTCATTACAAAAAGTTTAAAACAGGATAAAGATCTTAAAAATTTCCCTCGATAGCGCTGTCATTCCCCCCAGCCAGTCGATATGCTACCATCTATGATTCCGACTTTGATGTTCTCAATGGCACTCTTCACACTATCGGGAATTTGCTGCTCAAAGTTGTGGTATGGGGCCATCTGAACACCATTGTTGCTGAGGTTACCAGTATAAATTCCGCCACCGCTGAAATGGTTTTCCATAAAGGCTTTCACTACGGCATAGATCGCATTGTCGAGACGCTTCATGGCTGACGAGAGTATTGCCTCCGAAGCCTCCGGGATCGAAACCGCTTGGTCGACATCTACTCCGATACCCCATTTCCCGCGCTCGCCTGCCCGGATCAATGCACCGTTACCAGTTTGTCCGCCAACCCCGAACACCACATTCGCCCCCAGGTTAATGAGACTGTCGGCAACCTGCCCGCCTAAACAGGAATCGATAAAGGTCCCGGTATACTTGCCGTATTGGGCTACACTCTTTTGATATTCATCATTGAACCGGTCCACCCCTTTCAGATAGGGCTCGACAAGCTGCCTGGTTTGGCCAACCTCCAGGGCACCCACATAACCCACGGCCGGATTCTCACTGCTGTGAGTGAGTGCCCACCACGCTGACAAATAACCAAGCGGATAGGAAACTTCATCCACCTCAAAAAGAATGCTCATGGAATTGGATTGCTTTTCTGATAATTCAGCATCAACCAGCACAAAGTCGGTATCCGGAAATTCTTTGGCAGCCTCCACAACGGCATCGTTCCACATATATCCGACGGCAATGACCAGATCGAAATTCTGTTCGCCGTAATACTCAAGCCTTTTCAGATAGTTGGTCGTGGTGGTGTCAACATCGTATTGACATTCGATACCGAAATCGGTTTTCGATTGCTCGAGACCCGCTTTGCAACTTTGCAGAAAGGCCTGGTCATCGAAAGTAATTCCCTGAGCCAGCATCGCCACACGGGTAACAGATTCCCCAGTTTTATCACAGGAGGTGACAACCGGCAAAATTGCAATTGCCAACAAAAAAACAATACTCTTCAGATTTTTCATTTATCAATTTTGTTTTTCTAAAACCTGCCCACTTTCCAGAAGCCTGGCCTTAATCTCTGTATAAGTCAGATCGTGAATTCCTACTTTTTTATTTAATGCCATTCCTGCAACTATTCCGGCACTCTGCCCCAGAATCATGAATACGGGTTCCATCCGGATTGACCCAAATGCAATGTGTGAAGAGGAAACCGCCAGCGTGACCAACAAGTTTGAACACTCTTCTTTTTTCGGCAAAATGGCACCCAATGAGATTTTATAGGGCGTTTTAGGGTGTATCCCGATATCCCCTTCGTTTTGCACGTAACCCTCAGTAGTGATGTATCGCTGAATGTTGTGCGAATCCATTGTATAAGAACCCATTCCGATTGGATCTGCAACCGGATTTACCCCCTGTATCTCATTCTCGGTCATCACGGTCTGCCCGATCATCCTCCGTGCTTCCCTCACATAAATCTGATAGGGCCAGTTGCCATTGTCGGCAAATTCGTCTTTTGCAAGGCCCCATGTTTTCATCTTCGATTGCACATCTTTCGGCACGCGCGGGTCATTGGCAATAAAATAGAGCCAGCCTTGCTGATATTTCTGATGTGCATCAATGATTTCTTTCCTCCGTTCATACGACGCTTCAGGGTAATCATAATTCATCCCGATATAATCGAAACTGATCGGACCGTGATTGTTAACATCGGTTTTCAGGTTGGGAATCGGATCGAATTTCTCGAAAGTCTCCCTCCACCCCGAATTGAAAACCCTCAGCAACAATTCATATTGCGCGGGATCATAGTCTTCAGGCTTTTCAAATGGAACCCGATTCTTGTCATTGGTAGTCAGGCACATCCGATAACAATAGGCCTGAACCTTTTTGTCACCGTCACCCCTGTCCCCGGGTTTTTCGCCCGATATGCCCCGCAGGATACCGCTCGCCGGATCTCCGGGAATCACATACGGACTGATATTTAACTTGCCAAAATTATGCCCATGATGAAAAACATTGGGCTGTACGCCGTTCCACTTTTCAAGGTATACGCTGTTGGATTCCCGACCCACGGTATAATGCACGCCTGCCGCAGCCATCAGGTCTCCTTCGTAAGTTCCGTCTATAAAAATGGATCCCTGGTAAACCTGCCCGCTCAAAGCTTTGATCGACTGAATTTTACCGTTTTTCAGTTTCACCCCTTTGCTCCGGTCGAGCCGCTCATTACGGTAAACCCTGATAGTGAATTCCTTAACAAAATCCTCAAATACTTGCTCGGCAATATGGGGCTCAAAGATCCACATGGTGGAGTTGGCGGTGTCCATAGCAATGGTAC
>JAQWAJ010000136.1 GCA_028707745.1 Bacteroidales bacterium
CCTTACCACTCTTGGAATTGGGGCTGTAATTGGTGCCGGAATATTTGTATTGACCGGTCAGGCGGCAGCGCAATATGCTGGTCCTGCAATTGTGATTTCGTTCATTATTTCCGGTATTGCCTGTGCTTTTGCCGGGTTATGTTATGCTGAGTTTGCCTCCATGATCCCGATTGCAGGAAGTGCCTATACTTATTCCTACGCTACACTTGGAGAGTTTTTGGCCTGGATCATCGGATGGGACCTGATTCTGGAATATCTGTTTGCGGCATCAACCGTTTCGGTCGGATGGTCGGGATATGTGGTCAGCTTGCTGAAGGATATGAATATCATCATACCCCCTCAGTTAACGGGTGCGACGGGTACCGTGATGGTCAATGTGCCGGATATGGGTTGGAAAGCGCTGACCGACAGCTTTGCGCAGACTCTTGCTGCCACGGGTATCAATGTGGATGCACTGGCTCATATAACCTGCATCATCAATTTACCTGCTATGTTCATCGTAGCACTGCTATCCGGATTATTAATCTTCGGAATCAGGGAATCGGCCAACTTTAATAATATTATGGTGATCACCAAAGTTTCGGTGATCATTCTTTTTGTTGCTCTGGGATTTATGTTTGTTAAAGCTATGAACTGGCATCCATTCATCCCCGAGAACAAGGTGGAAAGTGCACCGATATCCGATTATGGTTCCTTTGGGGCCTGGTTGAAAGCCTATTTTCATGATTTCGGGAAATTTGGGATTGGCGGAATACTCCGGGGAGCTGGTGTTATTTTCTTTGCCTATATTGGGTTTGATGCGGTGTCAACAGCTGCCCAGGAGGCAAAAAATCCCAACGGGATATGCCTATCGGGATTTTAGCATCACTTGGGATATCCACGATCCTTTATATTCTGGTTGCCATCGTCCTGACTGGTATCGTCAGCTATACAGCGCTGAATGTTCCGGATCCTGTCGCTGTTGGTGTGGATGCCATGGGCCCGGGGATGTTCTGGCTGAGGCCGATCGTGAAAATTGCCGCTATTGCTGGTTTAACCTCAGTTATCCTGGTTATGTTGCTTGGACAACCCAGGATTTTCTATACCATGTCGAAAGACGGTCTTTTGCCACCGGTATTCTCAAGAGTACATCCTAAGTTTAAGACTCCTCATGTCAGTACGATCATTACAGGATCTGTCGCGATGGTTATTGCCGGTATTCTTCCGATAAGCATTTTAGGAGAGCTGGTATCGATCGGCACATTACTGGCCTTTATCATTGTTTGTATTAGTATTCTGATACTGAGAAAGTCGAAACCTGATATTAAACGTCCGTTTAAGACACCTTGGGTACCCTTTGTCCCGATTGCCGGTGCTTCGATCTGTTTGATTCAGATGGTTGCCTTACCGGTAGCAACCTGGATAAGGCTGATCCTCTGGATGGCTATCGGATTCTGCATCTATTTCTTTTACGGTCAGAAACACAGCAAGCTGAATAATTAACAGACCGGAGCTATTTTTTTCCGGGGTACTTTTGAAGCATAGGGTCAGATTGTACGATCGCGAGTCTGTATTTTTTGCCAATCGGGTATTTTCTGACCTGAAACGAAGGTAAAATAGCTCCGATGGCCAGCAGGGATCCGGATACGATTAGGTTGCCAAGCGTTGGCATCAGGCTGGTGCCCGCGAACAAGGCATTGACAGATCCGAGCACCAGATACCCGGGAGCAGCATACATGAGAGCCTTGCCTGAACCCCTGAAATTGAATCCGGTTCTGCGACGGAAAACATAATCAATTTTACTGATCGGCAGTTCCTTTCCTGAAACGATGATATAATCAGTTCCGATACCCTGAATGGAAGCTTCTTCAACCCACGTCGTGCCATTCTTGATGTAGATGATCGGGTCACCAGGAAGATAGTTGATCTTGTTTTTATAATTGTTTTTCAATAAGATCATGTGGTTAGAGAGCTGTCCAAACGCAGGCTGCTGAAGGAATGTGAAAAAGAATAAGAGTGCTAATCCGGAAATCAGCTTAAAGACGGTTGTTCTGGTTGGCATAAATCAGGTTTTAATGGCAATGGTTATTTCTCTTTTGCCTGGAGGTCCAGGCGCTTTTTCGACCATGTATCCGGCCTCCCGGAGGTTGCGGCGGACTTGTCCCTTTGCGGAATAGGTAACCAGTCTCGAACCTTTTCTCTGGCAGGCAGCGATTTTGCTGAATACTTCAGCTGTCCACAGTTCCGGCTGAAAATCAGGACCGAATGCGTCAAAGTATACCAGGTCGAAGATGCGGTCGGAATGGAAATTCAGGATATCGCTCTCGATTTTTCGCAGTGTAAAAATCGGGGTAATGGGAACATTAATCTCCCATGCAGCCTGGTGAAGGCTGTTGTATAGCGACCGTTCACATTTCAGAATCTCGGGATAATTGAGTTTCCGGATTTCTTCGGATGAAAGAGGAAATTTTTCCCAGGTTTCATATATTACAGGCTTGTTATCAGCGTTTGATATCAACAGGGTAAGAAGGGCATTCAAACCGGTACCGAATCCGATCTCCAGAATTGAAAGCTCTTTAGCCTGAATTTGATTAAAACCATGCTGAATAAAAATATGAAGGCTCTCCTGCATCGCACCATGCACAGAATGATAATGTTCTCCCATTTCAGGGACAAAAATAGTATGAGAACCATCCTCAGTCAGGATGAGCTGTCGAATCATGGATGAAAGTATTATCTAAATGTATATTTTTAACGGTAAATTTAAGAAAAGACTAATAGCTTATGAAAGCAAGATGCATCTCCTCGAAAAATGAAATGACAAAAGCCATACCGGTTATCGGAGTTTTTGCCACTTGTGATCCGCGAATTAATCCGGCTGCCCGTGAACGAGCTGGAAACATTGTAAAAACACATGCCGATATGCTGGCTGATGCTATAAAACTGCCTGATGGCAGGCCGGTTCCGGTGGTTTACTCTGATCTGCTGATCGATTCTGAGAAAGAGGTGGATAAGGTTGCACAGTCGTTCATTGCTGCCGGAGTTACCGTGTTGGTGGGGTTGCCTGACACCTGGTCGTTCCCGCAATTAACACTGATGTCATTGCTTTCGCACTTTCCAAAAGAAACTCCGCTGAATTTTACCTGCGGAAACAGTGGTCCAAAGCCGGGTGTTGTTTTTACTCACGCAGTATCCGGTGCAGTTGCCCAAACCGGCAGGCTGATGCATATCAACGTTGGAACATGGCCTGATGACGGCTTGAATCCGGTAATGACTGATGGAACTTTTACAGCGCTGGTTGATTGGCTTTATGCCGCTGTTACCTATCAATTTTTGAAAGGAAAGAGAATTGTTGTATTCGGACATGATGCCATGGGTATGGAAACAGCTCTTCAGCATGTCATTCCTACCAGGAATACATTTGGTCTTGAAATTACCCGACTGGATATGAAGCTTCTGGCCGATATGATGCACAAAAAAGCATACGACCAGGAAGAGTTAAAGGCCTTGAGAAATTGGTTCGATAAAGGGTTTGGCAAAATTGAAATCAAAAGTACCGATGATGACAGGAGATTCAATGAAAGCCTCTCGATGTATTTGATAGCGAGAGACTTGATGAAGGAACTGGACGCTGTCGGTGGCGGATTTATGTCGCAGTTGGAATGGGGATCCGATCACCGTGGTATCCCGATGCCTGTTGCTGATGCCATGGAGTGTCTTTTTAACTCAACATTCGATCATAACGGACCCAAAGCAGCGTTGCCATTTGCAACAGAGGCTGATGTGCAGGGTTTGCTGACCATGCTGTTCTATACTTATTTGTCAGGTGGCAATCCGCCTTTGTTCATGGACTTCCGCAAAGTTTGGGAACCTTGGGAAATTCAAGCGCTTGCCAAATCGGTCAACGTGAAGATTCCGGAAGGTGCCAAATGGGCCACCAGAGGATTTGTTGACGGCAACAACAGTGGCTCAGCTTCCTTCAACTGGGCAGGGAAACCTGGCGATACTCCTGCATCTTATTTAAAAAATATCACTTTTCCGCTTGCAGATCCCGACTATTTCCCGGGCATGGGTAATTCGGCGACTTTCCTTTCTCCAGGCGGAATCCGGGGAATCGCCGGACGTATGGCTTACAGCGCTCTGTCAGGAATGTTCTCCATGGTATGGGATGAGGCAGAAACTGTTGAACTTCCGGCTGCTCTGGCAGATGCAGTTTGTCATAAGACCGATTTTAACTGGCCGCACACCCTCCTTACACCTGATTTTGCTTCGATGGCTGAATATAAACATTACACACCTGCAAACCATTTGCACATGACCTGGAATCTTCCGGTATCCCGACTGCAGTATTGGATGGATCTTGCCAATGTTCTTTCAGTCACTCCCTGGAAAGATAAACCTGCTTTCAGGGAAAATGTTGACCGGCCTCTGCCACTTCTCTATCTTCTCAATGGAGGTGAGAACCAGACAAAAATTCTCAGAAAAGCTTAAATTATTTATATGAAGACCAGAATTTGCTATTTAGCTCTCGCTCTTTTTATGTTGCCAGTGACCCGGGGATTTTCTCAGACAGAGAATTTCCCCGAGCTGCCGGCTCTCAAATCCTTTAAGGGAGTTCCTGGAAAAGTGACGAAATACAACAATTTTAATTATATAGATATTCAGGAAGAGGGCCAGAAAACACGCCAGGCAATGGGTAAATACTGGGAGGTTTTCTACAGCTATGATTCAGTGTTCCGTCAGAAGAGAAAATTTCAGGAGTTCATGCTGAATCAAATTGCCGAAAGAAATGGTAAAGTTTTTTTCAAGGATACCACACAGGTACATTTTGTCATTCATGATGAGCAAGGGAATATCTGGGGAAGAATGGTGCTATCAACTGATAAATCTTACCGTTTAAGGTTGATCAGGGAATCGGCCTTTACCAGCTCAGTAGCTTTTGATACCAAGCCTGTTATCAGGTTTGCAGAATTTGTTGATTCGATTGCTCTTCCTCCGCGTCTGAATTACCTTCCCAAAGCAATAATCGCGCGTGCGCAGTACAGTAAATTTGATCACCAGGAGTTCAGCTGGACTATTAAAGACACCTTGATCAGGCAGAAGGTTATGGGACCGATGTGGGAACTAAAAATTGAAGTAAGGAACAGCCAGAACCAAATTGACAAACAGGTTTCATCTGTTGAAATTCTTGAAAATTACTATCGTGCCTGCATGAAGTCGGGTGGTACAATCATCCGGAGCCGGCCAAGAGAGCTGATCTTTACCCTACCCATGAAAGAAGCTACTCTTTGGACCCGCATAATGATATCTCTCGATGGTGTTTATTTTGTGCGTTCAATACTCCAGTCCGACAAGGATAAAACAACACCACAGAGATTGTATGCTACTCAAAATATACCGGCTGATTCAGTGAAGATGGAAGTTCATTAGAAGCATTTGCCGCTGGATGAGTTGAGTATATGAATGAAATGTCAGTTATAAGGGTGCTCATTACCGTTACCGGAAGGGTTCAGGGCGTCGGTTACCGGCATGCAGCCCTTCAGCAAGCCAGGAGCCTGGGTGTTACCGGTTTTGTCAGGAATCTTCAGGACGGCACTGTTTATATGGAGGCTCAGGGAAATCCGGATGCCGTGAGCTGTTTTATCGAATGGTGTAAATCCGGCGCACCAAGAGCATCTGTGGAATTGGTCGAATACTCTTACCATCCGCTCAGGGATTTTGAAACTTTTCAGATTCGCTGAGGGACATGTGTTTTTTTGACCAAAACCTTTTGA
>JAQWAJ010000137.1 GCA_028707745.1 Bacteroidales bacterium
GTCGTATAAAAGAGTGAAAAACTATAATGTTTCGGTGAGGGAACTCGACAAAAAGGTGATTTTTCTGCGTAAGCTCGGCAGGGGCGGAAGCGAGCATAGTTTCGGTATCCATGTGGCCCGGATGGCCGGCATGCCGAAATCCATCGTTGCACGGGCCAATGAGATCCTGAAGGACATGGAGTCGACACACCGCACCGAATTGACCAAGGAGCCGGTAAAAGAGATCGCCAGTCATCGTGAAGGACTTCAGCTGTCGTTTTTTCAGCTGGACGATCCTGTTCTGAAACAGATCCGCGACGAGATCGCCAAACTGGATATCGATAATCTGACCCCGATGGAGGCGCTGAACAAGCTGAACGATATTAAACGGATAACCGGAATAAAGTAAAACCAATGTCAACCTGCGAATGGCCCTCCACTGATCCCATGATGATCACCTATCACGATACTGAGTGGGGAAATCCCGTTCATGACGACAGGCTCTGGTTTGAATTCATCGTACTGGATGCATTCCAGGCCGGATTAAGCTGGCGGACGGTGTTGCATAAGCGCGATAATTTCCGTGCTGCATTCGATAATTTCGATCCTGTGGCGGTGGCTGCGTTTGATGAGGCGAAAATCAGCGAATTGATGGAAAATCCGGGAATAATCCGAAATCAGCTGAAAATCAGGTCGTCAGTGACAAATGCACGAGCTTTTCTGAAAATTCAGCAGGAGTTCGGCAGCTTTGATCAGTATATCTGGAAATTCACCGATGGCAAGGTGGTTCAAAGCACGCTCCATTCCTTAAAGGAGATGCCGGCAAAAACGGAATTGTCAGACCGGATCAGCAAGGATTTGATAAACAGGGGATTTAAATTTGTCGGATCTACAATCGTTTATGCATTTCTGCAGGCGGCCGGGGTGGTCAACGATCACCTTCTCCATTGTTTTCGGTATAAAGAGCTTGGCGGATAGCAGAAAATCAAAAAAAAAACGCCAAAATTTTCCGATGAAACAAAGTTCCTTTATATTTGCCAACCCAAATGCGAGAATAGCTCAGTTGGTAGAGCACGACCTTGCCAAGGTCGGGGTCGCGGGTTCGAGTCCCGTTTCTCGCTCCAAAATAGCCTGGATGTTTCTACCGCATTCAGGCTTTTGTTTGAAGCGCCCGGGTGGCGGAACTGGTAGACGCGCTGGACTTAAAATCCTGTGGCCATTGCGGTCGTACCGGTTCGATTCCGGTCCCGGGTACTGAAAAGGAAAACCGTAACTGATTGATAGTCAGTTACGGTTTTTTATGGGGGTTACTCCTAAAAAAATCGTTATGTTTTTTTGGTTGTAAGAGTTTATCACTACCTTCGGCATTAACTGGCCTTAGATAATGTAGTTCACATTAGATTTATAAACTTTGAAATGATGCGTAGGTTATTGCTATTCATCGGATTGGAATTACTGGTAATTTCAATGGCTGTTCTCCTCGTAATATTCGATATATCAAAGATTGACAATATCTTATTTATGGGTGTTCCTCTAATCCTCCTTATTTATATTCTTTTTGGATTTAAACGGCCAGCTTTTTTCCAATCCGGGTTTGCATTTGTAAACATTTGGATCATCTTGAGCCTTGTTTTTGCTATATCAGGGGAGCTGATCTTTAAAGCCAATCCCGGTTTGTCAAAGATGCTGGATACTCTTTCAGGTATCTTCAATGTCATCTGGGTTTTAATGTCAATTCTATTGTTTTTATTGAAGGGAAAGGTTTTTAGAGCTAAGAAGAGACTCACCGATTCATAAATTTGTCGAACGCCTCCTGATCCCAGTGAATATCAAGCGGATCGCCGGATAGAAACAAAACCAGCCCGGTGGCATAGGAAACCAGCGAGGCCATGTTGTCATAATCCATCAGCTGAGGTTCATCGGTTACCACATGGATGGATTCCAGATCATCGGTGGTGACGATGGTGAATGCCGGGATAAACAGTTTGCCGGATTTCTGAATGGCCAGTGAGGCATTATCCGAACCGATAAATACCCAGGCCGGAGATTTGTATTTCCGCGCGATCTGCCAATCGGTGTTCTTGTTGTATTCATCAACCAGATCGTCAAAATCGGTAAACCGGTTGAGCCGTCTGTGCATACGACCGGCCGATGGCCGTCAATATCACGAGCGCTATAAAGAGTCTCTTTTTCATCACGTAAATATTATACTTTTGATCGGCCTTTTATCTGTTGTTTAAATGAAATTTCTACGCTTTCCTGCTGTCCGACTTGTGGTTGCCCTGGTTTTCTATATTGCCTTTATCGGGGTCGCATCCGGACTGGCCGATCTGATCAGGGGATTTTTACATGCCCCTGAAAATGATCTGCTGGCTTCAACAATCCGGATGGTATTGGTGTGCGTGTTTACCTGGATGGGATATGCTGTTTATTGCAGAACCATCGAAGGACGAAAAGTCAGCGAGCTGGATGCCCGAAAAGGGGTTAAGCAAATCGCATTCGGACTCTCGCTGGGTTTTGGTTTTATCTCGATAGTGATGCTTGCCATGTGGATAACCGGCGGGTATATGGTTTCCGGATTTCATGAGATTTCCGTATTGTGGCCCTTTGTGATTCTCTCGGTTCAGGCCGGAATCACCGAGGAGATTCTGTTCAGGGGGATTTTTTTCCGGATACCGGAAAAGGGCCTCGGCACGTGGTGGTCGATCGTTTTATCGGCTTTAATATTTGGATTCCTGCACATCTGGAATCCAAATGCCACCCTGTTTAGCTCGATTTCCATCGCACTCACGGCGGGGGTCATCCTGGGTATGCTTTACGTGATCACCCGTCAGCTCTGGGTTCCGATCGGTATGCATATCGGATGGAATTTCACACTGGGTGGAATTTACGGAGCCTCGGTTTCGGGGGGAGAACCGAACGGTCTCCTCAATTCATCGTTTTCGGGACCTGAATGGCTGACCGGCGGGGCATTCGGACCGGAAGCATCCGTCATCACCGTAGTGGTATTTGTTGTTTTTGGATTTTTCCTGATCAGAAAAAGTGTTCGGGAGAAGAGCTGGATCAGTCCGATGTGGAGAAAAGACCGGTAGCCGGTCAGATTTTCCGGATAATCATCATGCCGTCGAATGCCGGAAGTAGCAGATTTTCAACCCGCTCGTCAGATTGAATGAAATCGTTGAACCGCATGACCCCCCGGGTGAAATGATCACTTTCGGGAATTTCAGTCTCCAGAACTTTTCCATTCCATAAAGTATTATCGGCAATCAGAAAACCCCCGGGGCGGGTCTTTTCGAGTGCAGCTTCGTAATAATCAATGTATTGATTCTTTTCCCCATCGATAAATACCAGATCAAAATTCCCGTCAAGTGTCGGGATAATACGGAGCGCATCCCCGATATGGAGATGGATTTTCTGCCGGTCGGGCGATTGGCTGATCCACTTGCTGATGAACGGTTCCATCTCATCGTTGATCTCGATGGTATGCAATTCTGCATGCTCAGGCATGCCGGCCGCCATAGCCAGGGCCCCGTACCCGGTGAATGTACCGATTTCCAGAACTTTCGCAGGATTGACCATCCGACAGATCATTTCAAGAAACTTCCCGGTCAGGTGATCTGATGTCCGGCGCGGATGATGCACCCTGACGTAAGTGTCCCGGAATAGGCTGCTCAGCAGCTGGCTTTCAGGAGTGGTATGGTCGAGCACATACTGGTCCAAATTGGGATGAGTGATGCCGGTGTACTTATAAAAATTGCTCATTTGAAAATCAGCGTCGAGAGTTTATCGGAATCCAGAACTTCATTGGCTGTTTCGATCAGCTGGCCGGCAGTGATCGCTTCAATCGTTTTTGCCACCGTCTCCATCGAATCATACCGGTTAAACAGCATGATGCTTTTACCCAGGGTGAACAGCAGGTTTTCTTTGTTGTCGGCCGACATGGCGATTTGTCCGAGTATCTGATTCTTGGCCCTGCGGAGTTGCATCGTGCCCAGTTCCTGCGTGCGAAGTTTGGCCAGCTCTTTGTATACCAAAGAGATACATTTGTCGAGCTTTTCAGGATCGGTGCCAAAATAGATGGTCAAAACGCCGGTGTCAATATAAGGGGTGTAGGTCGATTCAACATTATAGGCATAGCCGTGTTTTTCACGCAACGACATGTTCAGGCGGGAGTTTAGTCCTTGCCCGCCAAGCAGGTTGTTCAGCAGGATCAGATTCATTCGCCGTGCGTCTTTGGCCGGATAGGTAATGTTGCCGATGATGCAGTTTGACTGAAATGTGTCCAGCTTCTCGATCTTCTCGGTTGGCACATATCCCAGCACCGGCTCCCGTTCGATTTTACGGATTTTGGGTTTAACCTCGGCGAAATACTTCTCGATCATCCTGGTGAGCCTGGGGAATGGGATTTTGCCTACCGAGCAGATTACCATTTGATCGGTGTCGTAGGTGCGGGCCATGAACCGGCGAATTGCCTTTTTATCGAAGGTCTGCAGTGTTTCAGGAGTCCCCATGATGTTTCTGCCGATCGGATGCGAAGGATAGATCAACTCCTCGAAATCGTCAAAAATCTGTTCCGAGGGGTTGTCTTTATAGGAATTGATCTCATCGGCAATCACTTCTCTCTCTTTCTCCAATTCATTGGCCGGGAAGGTGGAATGGAAGATGATATCCGACAGAAGCTCAATCGCCCGCTCATAATCTTTAGTCAGGAAGCTGGCATGAAAAGCCGTTTCCTCTTTGGTGGTATAGGCATTGATCTCGCCTCCGACATCATCCAGCCGCGATAAAATGTGATAAGCCTTCCGGTGAGTGGTTCCCTTAAAGATCACATGTTCAATAAAATGCGCCATTCCATGTTCCTGCTCCAGTTCATCACGGGAACCTGTATTCAGCAGGAGCCCGCAGTACGCAACTTCATTATCCGCAGGGGTGTGAACCAATCGGATTCCATTCTTCAGTGTATGAATAAAATACTCCATTCCAGCATATTAATAGGGGCACAAAGATATAAAAACGGCTGTTCCGATCAGATTTTCCGCGGAGATATTGGAGGTAAAATATTTTTGATATACATTTGCTGCCCAATTGGAAGGGTACCATAGCTCAGTTGGTAGAGCAACGGACTGAAAATCCGTGAGTCCTTGGTTCAAATCCGAGTGGTACCACGAAGCGAGTGAGATTGAGAACGAGCGTGCTGGAGAGATTTGAGGGAAGAGTGAAGTTGTGTGCGGGTGAAAAAAATTAAGCCTGGGTGTGAGCCCGGGCTTTTTTTGTCTGGTTAGGTGAGATGGGTGTCTCTCTTTAATTACCAGTGAACGAACTTCAAATGTTTCCCTTTTTGGCCATTGCAGAGAGAATCCAGCGATTGAGAGTCTAATTGCATACCGGATAGTTTGCCTTTTGACTTGGTGCTGAATACGCCGATTGCACCGGGAATTGTAGTAGCTGGTGTCTCAATCATCCCGTCCCAGTTGGATTGATAAATGTAGTCGCGAAGGCGCTCTGCCGCATAAGTCATTTCAACTTCAATGTCGCCCAAAGTCCTGACCAGAATAGTGTCTGACAGATGTAGTCCCATCATAATCCTGTTGAAAAATCTTTCGGGAGTCTCTTTGTATACTCCGGATTCAAAATTGGATGTGAACCATTCTATGCATTTGGGATAAACACCCTTTTCAGAAAACTCTGTAACATTTACCCTAAAACGGATTTCAATTCCTCCGCTTAATAACGGCTCGGTATAGCCGCTAAAGGTTGAAATCTGAT
>JAQWAJ010000138.1 GCA_028707745.1 Bacteroidales bacterium
TTCTGTACCGGTCAGCCCTTTGGTGACTATCGTTTCAGAACTGTTTGATAAACCGGTTTCAATGGAAACCGGCTTGAAATCCACTCCATTATAAACGTAAACGGTTTTCAGGCTGTCTCTGACATAGATGGCCAGAGTCGGAATGACTACAGTGTCTTTTACCTGTTTGATAAGTATCTCACATTCAGCACTTAATCCCGGAGTCATTCGAAGATGACAACTGTCGACACTGACAATGACCTTATAGGTTTTAATTTTCGTTTCCGAGCTGGACATATTACCGGCCATTGATTTCATCCTGACAACGCCGGTTGTGGTCAGTTTATCTGCAGCATCTACCAGAATGGACACACGTTGGTCCTTTTCTATCCTTTTGTAATCATTTTCAGGAACTTCAACGGAAATCTGAACCTCATTCAAGTCGGGAAGGTTAACAATAGGCATTTCGGAGTATAATTTCGATCCTTCTTTAACCTCACCTCCAAATGTCCCGGAACCTTCGCTGGACATGATCATCATAGTCCGTGTTTCCGTGGGAGCGATCATCCCATCTCTGGGGGCAAGAATGGTCAGCGATTTGATCTGATCGGCAATCATGTTTGCCCGGTTCTCGTTCTGAATGATCCTGGACTTCATTTGCTGGATTTCAGACTGATCAATGCTTTTCTGCGCTTCCAGCTTTTTTTTGAGTTTATCTCTCTCAATCTTAGATTTCTGCAGTTCAAGCGCCAGAATCTTCTGCTTTGCCGGCGGTGCAAATTTCATCTGGATGGAATCGAGCTGGCTGATCGACATTTGTGCTTCATTCTTTTCCACCTGAGCCATTAACATCGACATATTCAGTGCATTGTCTGCTTCGAGCTTTTCAAGATTGGATTTTGCTGTTTTCAGCTGTTCGGAAAACATTTCGTTATATTCAAGCAGATCTTTACTTTCGAGAATACAGACCGTATCTCCCTTTTTGACGTAAGTACCGTTGGGTACCAGTTTTTTAACCGTAAGTTCATTGGCATAGACCCTCGGAGATGAGATGCATATAACGTTTACAGCTTCAATAGTTCCTGATGCGTAAACCTTTTCGGTAAAATCACCCTTCTTCAAATCGTAGGTGACTACGTTAACCTGCGGGGTTTTCTTGCACGACGTGCAAAACAATACTAACAGAATGGCACATATAAAAATATGCTTCATGGCATGGGCTAATTTTCAGTTAGCGGTTTTTTTCTCAAAATTGTTACTCGGTTCTGACTGTAGGGACACGTTCAATGCACTAAAGTACAATGTAGGCTGGTCTTTTTCAACAAAAAAACGGGATCGAGCCGATTTTATTGCTAACTGTGTAAAAAATCCGGAATTTTGCGTGAAAAACAGCTACCAATTCGGGTTATTCACAAAATCCAGCTTCTTTGTATACCGCCCTTTTACTAGTGAATCCTGCGATCTGGGAGACAGTACAAGATTATTAAAAGGAACCGAAAACTTAGTTGCAACCACCCCGATCGCACCTGCAATATTTCCATTCGGATTTACTTTATCGTCAATTTCCAGGTCAAACCAATCGAGATATCTGGATAAGGTAGTATCACAGGCGGTGATCAGCATCTCCAGATCAACAGGTTTCCGGTAGTCAACGGTGTTGTCCTTCCTGATGCTGGTGCCCAGGTGAGCAAAATAGGAATCAGAATAGAAGAGATAATTGTATCGGTTACTCTCAGTGACGAGTTCCGCGAGCGAAACCTGCCTGGTGTAGTGGTCGGTGCAAACCCTGAATTCACCGTTTTTCAGCCACTCCTCATATTTCAGATTGAGGGCGATCTCATAAAGACCAGCCGCCGGATCGGAGTTCCAGGAGAAGAGCAACGGGTCTTCATAAAAATAGAACCTTTTAAATCCCGCCTTTGGAATGACCACTTTGAAACTGTTCAGGAACGAGAAATCGGCAGTGAGTGTGTCATGTTCATTGGGAAGGATGATGGTGAGACGGTATTTATCAGCATAAAGCTTCTGATTCAAAACGAACAGTTCATTCGGGAGGGTCGGGAAGGGGCCTTCCGCTCTGGGTATATCTGTGATCAGATGGAAAGGAATCTGGTTGGACCCAGAACCTTCGGTAAGATAAACCTGGGCATCGGTATAAAAAATCTGATTCCGGTCCTGCGCAAGGGTATATGGATCGGTTGTGCCGGCAAATGTTTTTGAAAGCTTGATGTAGTGAACCGGCTGGCTCAGATCGAATACTCCGTAAACAACCGGCTGAGGAGTTCCCGGGTTAATCATCGGGATATCTTCAGAACAACTTGTAAGACAGATCGTTGTTATGGTCAATAACCAGAAGGAATGATTAAATCTGGTAAAAACTTTCATTTTCCTCAATTTGCGCCACGAAGATAACCGGGTTTTCTATTTTTGTGGCGTTAAAATATAGATATGATAAAAAAACCACTGATTCTGGTTTGTAATGATGATGGATATCGTGCACGCGGTGTCATGGAGTTGGCACAGGTTGCCGGCGAATTTGGGGATGTTATTGTGGTAGCGCCGGTGAACGGGCAATCCGGAATGTCGCATGCCGTAACGCTTAATCAGCCCATCCGGCTGAAAACTGGCGAAATGTGCAATGGCAAACCTGCCTATGCTTGTTCGGGTACTCCTGCTGATTGTGTGAAAATTGCCATTAACCAGATACTGGACCGGAAACCTGATCTTGTGCTATCGGGCATCAATCATGGTTCAAATGCATCGGTCAGCCTGTTCTATTCAGGCACTGTGGCTGCCACCATCGAGGCATGCATGAACGGAATTCCCGCCATCGCTTTTTCCGTTGATGATCACTCGGCCGATGCCGATTTTACCTTGGCAGTGAAAAGTGCCAGAACAATCATCAAAAGAATTCTCGAATCCGGTCTTCCCACAGGAACCTGCCTGAACATCAACTTCCCCCGGATTTCCCCGGAACAATTCAAGGGAATGAAGATTTGCCGCCAGACGATCGGGGTATGGAAAGAGGAATTTGAGAAGCGGGTCGACCCGCAGGGGCATGATTACTTTTGGCTGACCGGTGAATTCAGTAATGATGAACCGCTGGCCGAGGATACCGACGAGTGGGCACTTAGCCACCATTATGGTGCTATTGTGCCGGTCAGTGTCGACTTTACGGATTACCCGGCTTTGGAAGCATTGAAATTATGGGCTTTATGAACAGCTACCAATGACCAGCGAAAGATTTAATAATCTGTGGATCGGTATCGCTACCGGAATTCTTGTCCCTTTTATGACATTAACCTGCTATTATTTTGCCCGTTACAGCAAACTGAGCGTGGCCGAATTTATTACGGTTTATAAAAGTCTGGGAATTCTGACACACATTATCTCACTGTCGGTTTTGCCTGATCTGCTTCTGTTTTTTCTGTTTATCAGGCGGGATTATCTGAAATCAGCGAGGGGAGTGCTGCTGGCTACTTTCCTCTTTACCTTTACCGTGCTATTATTACGATTCTTGTAGAAGAACTCAAGGAAATAAGATGAAATACTTTCTGATTGCCGGCGAGCCTTCAGGTGACCAACACGGTTCCACCCTGATGGAATCGATCCTGACGATTGATCCCGAAGCAGAATTTCGCTTTTTCGGAGGTGATCTGATGGAGAAAGTGGGCGGAACTGCGGTGATCAATATCCGGAGCCTGGCATTCATGGGATTCACGCAGGTTATATTGAAGTTGTTCAAGATCCGGGAAACCTTCAGTATCTGTAAAAGAGAGATCCTCGCATTTCAACCGAATGTGGTTATTCCGATCGATTACGGTGGATTTAATCTCCGGATCATTCGCTGGTTGAAAAAAGAGAAATTCAAAACGGCTTATTACATTACCCCGAAGGTATGGGCCTGGATGCCATCGAGAGCCAATAAACTGGCCCGGTTTACCGATCAGTCGATGTGTATTCTGCCTTTTGAAATCGATTTTTTGAGAAAATACGGGGTTCATTGTGAATATGTAGGAAACCCGGTCAGGGACTATGTCCAGCCGGTTCGAAATGCCAGTCAGGAAATGCTTCAAACCTCTTTAGGGCTGACGGATAAGCCGGTTATCGCTTTGCTGCCCGGAAGCCGTCGACAGGAGATTACGAAGATACTTCCGACCATGATGAAGATGGTTGATCAGTTTCCGGACTACCAGTTTGTTATTGCCGGACATGGAAACTTTGATGAATCTTTTTACCGGGATGTTGCCGGCCATCAAGAGGTGAGCGTCGTTTATGGCAAAACGCTCGAACTGGCCAGAGTTGCCACAGCAGCGCTGGTGACATCGGGCACTGCAACTCTTGAAACGGCCCTGGTGGGAACTCCTCAGGTTGTTTGCTATAAAACGTCTCCGGTTTCCTACCTGATTGCACGCCTGCTGATCAAAACCCGGTATATTTCGCTGGTTAATCTGATCCTCGGCAGGATGTGTGTTGAGGAACTCATACAGGGCAAATACACTGCCGTTAATCTGGAACATTTTCTGGGACTTATTCTGAATGATGCTGCCTATATGCAAAACATGAAGAACGGTTATCGGGAGCTGGATGAGAAAATCGGACCGGAGAAAGCTCCGGCTGTGGCGGCTGCAATCGTATGTCGCATGGCTATGAAACCCTGATAGGTTCCTTTTTTTTTCTACATTTGTAACTCTCTAAAAAAGCAGTTTATGTTGACTTTGCTGAAGCGTGAGATAAGCGGATTTTTCAGTTCCCTGACGGGTTACATCGTGATCATCGTCTTTCTGTTGCTCAATGGACTTTTCCTTTGGGTATTCCCTGGCGAATTCAATATTCCGGAAGCTGGTTACTCAACCCTTGACCCCATGTTTGTTCTGGCCCCCTGGGTATTCCTGTTCCTGGTTCCGGCTGTAACCATGAGGCTCTTTTCAGATGAGAAACGGACCGGCACACTGGAACTGCTGCTGAGCAGGCCGCTGAGCGACCTGAAAATCATCCTGGCAAAATATCTGGCCGGGCTGTTATTGGTTCTGCTGGCTATCCTTCCGACATTGATCTACTTTTTCTCGGTGCTTTGGCTCGGAAGCCCGCGCGGGAACCTGGATACCGGTGGTTTTTGGGGATCATTTATCGGACTGTTCTTTCTTGCCGGCGTTTATGTGGCTATCGGACTATTTACCTCCTCAATAACTGATAATCAGATTATTTCATTCATTTTGGGAGTGACCGGATGCTTTATCCTCTTCCTCGGTTTTGATTATATATCCAAGCTGGGATTTTCAGGGGGCCTTGAAAACTTCATCGCAGCACTGGGAATATCCTATCACTACAATTCAATGTCAAGGGGAGTGATCGATACACGCGATGTTCTTTACTTCGCTTCGGTGATAGCGGTCTTCGTCCTTTTTACTAAAATAGTTCTTGAAAGCCGTAAATGGTAGGAGATTAAAGATGGACAAGAAAAAAGTAAAACGGCAGAATATTTTGGAGTTGATTCTCCTGTTAGCTATTGTGATCCTGGTGAACATGGTTGGTGTTTTTGCCTATCACCGCTTCGACCTGACCCAGGAAAAGCGCTATACCGTATCCGTAGGGACCAAAAACTATCTGAAAGAGCTAAAGGATATCGTTTACGTAAAAGTATATCTGGGAGATGACAATCTGCCGGCAGGATTTCGCAGGTTGCAGAAGGCCACCCGGGAACTGCTGGATGAGTTCAAAATTTACGGGAAAGCAAATTTCGAG
>JAQWAJ010000139.1 GCA_028707745.1 Bacteroidales bacterium
TATTTTGGTGATACCGTTGTAACCAGCGGTTTTTCAACGATCTTTCCGGAAGGCGAGATGGTCGGGCGGGTGACTGAGGTGAACCATACCCGGGCAGGCAGTTTTTTTGAGCTTAAAGTGTTGTTAAACCAGGACTTTAAAAAGCTGACGCGGGTTTATGTAATCAGGAATTTTAACAAGGTCGAACAGGAAAGGCTGGAATTACAGACCTATGATTGAGCAACTTAATCGATATGTGTTTCGCTTTATCCTGGTGGTGCTTTTCCAGGTGTTGGTACTGAATAACATTCAGTTCAGCGGCTATATCAATCCCTATTTTTATATCTGGTATATTTTAGTGCTGCCGTTTGATACCCCGGGCTGGGTTTTGTTGGTCACGGCATTTTTTCTGGGACTTGGCATCGATGTTTTTCCGCAGGGTTTGGCTGGAAACGGATCGACACTTGGAACGCATACTGCCGCCACGGTACTGATTGCTTTTTGCAGGCCGAGGGTGTTACGGTGGATCAACCCGCGTGATGAATATGAGCCTGGCACATTCCCCGACTCAAAGAATTACGGCATTATCTGGTTCCTGTCGTATGCGCTTATCATGATCGGTATTCACCATTTTGTACTGTTTTTCCTTGAAGATCTTTCATTGAGGGATTTCTTCAGAACTTTGCTCAGAGTATTGTTGAGTGGAGGTTTTACTTTGATAATCATGCTCTTGTGGGAAGGTATCCGCTTTAGGATTCCCAGATAAACCATTATGCAAAATCCGAATTCAAACCGGAAATACATTATCGCAGGAATGGTACTTACGCTGACAGCCATTTTCATCATCCGTCTGTTCTATATCCAGATTATTGATAAATCCTATCAGCTGTCATCAAATAACAACTCCCGGTTGAGAGTGGTGGAATATCCCGGCAGGGGTATGATGTTCGACCGATACGGAAAGCCTTTGGTTTACAATGAACCGGTTTATGACTTGCTGATGTTGCCGCAACAGGTAAAAGCCTTTGATACGCTTGAATTGTGCAGGATACTCAGCATTGATATTGTGGAATTTCGCGAATCGGTGAGAAAAGCACGGGAGTATTCGCGCTACCGCCAGTCAGCCGTTGTCAGGCAGGTCAGTATGGAGCAGTTTGCCATGCTGAGTGAAAGATTGTACAAGTATCCCGGCTTTTCGTTCCAGATACGCTCACAGCGAAAATATCCGCAACCGATCGCTCCTCATCTTTTAGGGTATGTTGGCGAGGTTAACGTGGAAGATCTGAAGAAAGATCCCTATTATCAGAGTGGTGACTATATTGGAAAATCGGGACTTGAACAGGAATATGAGGAGTACCTGAGGGGGCGGAAGGGGATCAGTTTCATGCTGGTTGATGTACACAACCGTCTGCAAGGGAAATTTGAGAACGGGCGATACGATACTATTCCTGAACCAGGGCGAAAACTGACCATTACGATTGATGCAGCCTTACAGGAGTACGGTGAAAAGCTGCTGGCTCATAAAAAGGGTAGTATTGTAGCGATAGAACCTTCGACGGGTGAAATACTGGCGATGATCTCCAGTCCGGCTTACGATCCCAATGAGCTTGTCGGCCGTATCCGGGGCCAGAATTTTGAGCGGTTGATGAACGACTCGCTGAATCCGCTGTTTAACCGGGCTACCATGTCGAGGTATTCACCGGGTTCCATTTTTAAGGTTGTTCAGGCTTTAGTCGCTTTACAATTGGGGGTGATCGACGAGTTTTACAGTGTGGATTGCAACAAAGACATTATCGGATGTCACAACCATCCGAACGCACACGGATTGCGTGAGGGAATCCAGTATTCCTGCAATCCTTATTTCTACAATGTATTCCGCAGGATCATCCTGCAAGGGAAAAGCACTAACCAGTTTAAGGATAGTCAGATCGGATTGAAAATATGGGACGAGATGGTTTTCACCTTTGGACTCGGGCAGATACTTCCGACGGATTTTCCTGGAATAAAGCCCGGACTGGTGCCGGACGGGGAGTTATACGATAAGATGCATGGAGCCAACCGGTGGGCATTCAGTACCATCTATTCGAACTCCATTGGCCAGGGTGAGGTGGAAACCGTACCCATTCAGATTGCCAATCTGGCTGCAATTATTGCCAACCGGGGATTTTATTATGTGCCCCATTTCATCAGGTCGATTGAAGGCATCGATACTATTCCTCAAAAGTTCAAGGATCCTGTGCATACGGCCATCGATCCAAAATATTTTGATATTGTGGCCGACGGCATGCAGCGGGTTGTTTACGATCCCGGAGGAACAGGATGGAAAGCGCAGGTGCCCGGCGTCATTGTTTGTGGTAAAACGGGTACCGTGCAAAACTCGGGAGGGAAAGAGGACCATTCGGGTTTCTTTGCCTTTGCGCCCAAAGAGAGACCCCGCATCGCGATAGTCGCTTATGTGGAGAATTCAGGAGCGGGTGGCATGTATGCCGCAACCATTACCAGTCTGATGATTGAGAAATATATGAATGGCACCATCACTCAGGCAGATAAAGAGTTATCCATATTAGAATACCAGCAATTCTGATGGCAAACCCAAGAACAAATTTCATCGCCCGATTGGATTGGTTGACGATCATCATCTTTCTTCTGATGGTGGTATTTGGCTGGATGAACATTTTTTCTGCTACCCAGAATGAGGGTGCAGCTGGTTCGATCTTTGATTTCAGCCAGCGATACAGCAAACAGTTTTATTATATACTCACGGCATTTGTGATCGCCATCCTCACCCTGAGCATCGACGGTAAGGTCTGGAGTTTTTTCTCCTTCCCGATCTATGGCCTCACCCTGTTGATTTTGCCGATCACCATTCTGATCGGTAAAGAGATCAACGGAGCCCGGGCCTGGATTTTTATCGGAACATTCAGCCTTCAGCCGGCAGAATTCGTCAAGTTCGCAACCGCCCTTGCCCTCGCTAAAGTTTTATCTGATTATAATTTCCAGATACATAAGCCGAAAAATCTGCTGACCGTTGGAGCAATCATCGGGCTCCCGATCCTTCTGATCCTCCTTCAGAAAGACACCGGTACGGCATTGGTTTTTCTGATATTCGTTCTGGTACTTTTCAGAGAGGGGCTCTCCTGGGTCGTGTTGTTTGTAGCGGCGTTGGCGATCATCCTTTTCGTGTGTACCATGTTGGTTCCATTACCCGTGCTGTTGCCGGTAATCAGCGCCATTGCCCTGATGATCACCTGGCTTTATCAGCGGAACCTCAAGTTTTTCGGTTATGGTTCACTGATACTGGGCGGGCTCTTCGGACTGGCGGCTCTGGCTTCACATTTTCTTGGAGAAGAGTGGTCGATCGACCGCATGTTTTTTATTGCTTCATTCATTGCATTCCTCATCTGGCTGGTCATCATTATCCGAAAAAAGCATAATCCCCTGCTGCTGATCCTTTTTACCTGGATCGGAGCTGTTTTCTTTATTTTTTCAGTCGATTTTGTATTCCATGATATTCTGCAACCCCATCAGCAGTCGCGTATCAATACCATTCTCGGTCTCGAAAGCGATCCCCTGGGCGTCGGTTACAATCTGAACCAGTCGAAGATAGCCATTGGTTCGGGCGGATTCTTTGGAAAAGGTTTTCTTCAGGGAACCCAAACCCGGTTTAATTTTGTGCCGGAACAGAGCACCGATTTTATTTTTTGCACAGTCGGTGAAGAGTGGGGTTTCCTGGGAAGCCTCTTTGTGCTGGCATTGTTTGCGGGTCTAATTCTCCGGATCATTGTACTGGCTGAGCGCCAAAGATCAACATTTTCAAGAGTTTATGGATATGGTTTGGCTTCCATACTGATCTTTCATTTTGCCATTAATATCGGTATGACCATCGGGCTCGTGCCGGTTATCGGGATACCTCTGCCTTTTTTCAGCTATGGGGGCTCCTCCCTCTGGGCATTTACACTGATGCTTTTTGTCTTTTTAAGGTTCGATACTGACCGGTATCAAATAGTTTCATAAACAGCTATTTGTCATGATTCAGTTATGCCGAAACTTTTATATTTAAGGCATTAAAATAATCTGTTTAAAAAGATTTGGAGGCTTTATGTTCAGAAAAAAGATCATTATCATCGGCGCTGCCGGTCGTGATTTTCACAATTTCAACACGTATTACAGAGATCATTCGGAGTATGAGGTGGTAGCCTTTACTGCTGCCCAGATTCCCGACATTGACGGTCGTAAGTATCCGGCAGCACTTGCCGGTAACCTTTATCCGGATGGGATTCCGATCTATGCCCAGCAAGATCTTCCGGCGTTGATTGCCAAGTATGATGTGGATTGCTGTGTGTTTTCCTACAGTGATGTGCCTTATCCACGAGTGATGGCCGTGAGTGCCCTGGTGAACGCCTGCGGAGCCAACTTTGCTCTCCTGGGGCCAAAAGGTACTATGATCAAAAGTACCAAGCCGGTTATCGCCGTTGTGGCTTCGCGCACCGGATGCGGAAAAAGCCAGACATCCAGAAAAGTGATCGAAATCCTGATGGAGATGGGGCTGAATGTGGTGGCTGTTCGCCATCCAATGCCTTATGGCGACCTGGTTGCCCAAAAAGTTCAGCGTTATGCTGAAGTGGCTGACCTTGAAAAACACAAGTGCACGGTGGAGGAAATGGAAGAGTATGAACCGCATGTGGTACGCGGGAATGTTATCTATGCCGGGGTCGACTATGAGGCCATTCTGAGGGAAGCTGAAAAGGATCCGAAAGGATGCGATGTGGTTCTGTGGGATGGCGGCAATAATGACTTTTCATTCTACAAGCCGGATCTTACCATTACCGTTGTCGACCCGCACCGGGCCGGGCATGAGTTGTCATACTACCCCGGTGAAGTGAACCTCCGGCTGGCAGATGTTGTGGTGATCAATAAAATAGATACTGCATCGCCTGAAGATGTTCAAACGGTTCGTGACAATATCGCTAAGGTGAATCCGAAAGCCATCGTGATCGACGGTGCATCGCCCATCAGGGTAGATGATCCTTCACTGATCCATGGAAAACGCGTACTGATCGTCGAAGACGGGCCAACACTTACCCATGGTGAGATGAAACTCGGAGCCGGTGTGGTTGCCGCACGCAAGTTCGGTGCAGCCGAAGAAGTGGACCCGAGGCCCTATACTGTTGGAAAATTATCGGAAACCTTCCGGATTTACCCGAATATAGGTAAATTGCTGCCCGCAATGGGTTATGGTAAACAACAGCTTAAAGACCTGGAAACAACCATTAACAATACCGATTGCGATTCCGTGATTATCGGAACGCCGATTGACCTGAACCGCATTATTAAGATCAAAAAGCCAAACACCAGGGTGTATTATGATCTTCAGGAGATTGGTCAGCCGGATTTGACCGGAGTTTTGAAGGATTTTGTTAAAACGCACATTAAATAATAAGCCTTAGGGTTAACCGGTAAGAATATGGTATTCAGCAGCAGCTTGTTTCTGATTTGGTTCTTACCGGTTTTCCTTTTGTCGTATTACCTTGTTCCCAATAAGTACCGGAACTGGCTGGCGCTCTTTGCCAGTATTCTGTTTTACAGCTGGGGTGCTCCCCGGTTCATCTTTGTCATACTCGGCACCACATTCCTCGATTTTCATCTGGTTAAGTGGATGGATGCTTCAAAAAGCAAGCTCCACCGGCGATTGTTGCTGACTTTATCGGTTTCGATAAACCTCGGAC
>JAQWAJ010000140.1 GCA_028707745.1 Bacteroidales bacterium
AATCGGAGATCCGTAGATCTTTCCGGTTCCGGTTATGACACCATCACCGGGAAGTTCTTTTTTTTCCATGTCAAAATCCCGACCTTCATGTTGTGCGAAGAGGTCGTATTCCTGGAAAGAATCCTCATCCAGAAGAGCGATCACCCTTTCACGGGCGGTCATTTTCCCCATGGCTTGCTGTTTTTTGATAGCGGTTTCACCCCCACCTAGCAGTACCTGCTCTCTCCGCTCGACTAATTCCTGGGTTTTACGTTTTAATGACATTGGGTATAGGGTTAGTAAATATTAAATAGCTAACATTCAATTGATAAACAATATTTCGCTCTATTTTACCGATTACAAGGTTACAAAAAATATTAATAGCGGATAGCTATAATGAACCTCATAAAAAAACCCCGCGTGTGCGGGGTTTTTTATATCTGACAGGATGTTAATTACTTAACGGCTGCAGGAGCTTTATCTGGAAGAATCTCCAATAATTCAACTTCGAAAATCAGGGTGGCATTTGGTTTGATGTTGCTTCCCTGTGGCGGTCTTGTACCGTAAGCGAGGTTGCCAGGGATAAAGAGTTTGTATTTTGATCCTACTGACATCAGTTGTACGCCTTCTGACCAACCCGGGATAACCCCATTCAGCGAGAAAGTGACAGGTTCGCCACGTTCAACAGAACTATCGAATACTTTTCCATCGGTAGTAGTGCCATGGTAATGAACTTTAACCGTGTTGGTAATAGTCGGTTTCGGGCCTGTACCTTCGCGCATCACTTCGTATTGGAGACCGCTGGCAGTAGTAGTAACGCCGGTTTTTTTTGCATTTTCAGCTAACCATTTCTGTCCTTCCTCAAGAGCTACAGCAGCCTGTTTCTCCATCAGTGAAGTAAAATAAGCCTGAAGAATCGGAAGGGATTCAGCTTCGGTGATTTGTACTTTTTCACTGTTTAGCAAATCCTGGAACCCTTTTGCAAAAGCTTTGATGTTAATGCTGTCCATGCCCATGCTTTTTACGCTACCTGCCATGTTTACGCCCAGTGCATAACTGGCTGTATCGTGAGGGGTAGTTAATTTAACTGTTCCAATGTCGAGTTTTGAATTTTTCATTTGTCCACATGATGTTACGGTCACAAGGGTTACGATCAATAACCCGACCATCGATTTTGTTTTCATTCTGATTCAAATTTATTTCGGGCAAAGTTAACGGAATGTGGCAAATAAAAAAGGGCAGATAAACGTACCGGGAATTATACTGATTGCCGATTCATATTTTTTTTGTTTCTTGGGTCACTAATCTCTAAAAACCAATGAAATATGAAGAAGATCCGGGTTTATGGAATGGTACTTGGGGCAATGCTGTTCTTTACGGGACAAGCCATTGGCCAGGATATCGCTGGTAAGTGGAAAACCATTGATGATGAGACAGGCAAACAGAAGTCGATCATTCAGATTTGGGTAAGCAGTAATCAGCTCTATGGAAAGATTGTAGAGACCTGGGATAATGACGGGGTTACCCCGACTGACAAAACCTGTGAAAAATGTCCGGGCTCATTGAAAGGTAAAAAGATGCACGGAATGATCATTATCAACGGGTTATCAAAATCTGGCACTGAATGGAAGGGTAAGAAAGGCATTCTGGATCCTAACAACGGGAAATTCTACGATGTTAAGATCTGGCTTGAAGATGCGAATACGCTGGCGGTGAGAGGATCAATCGGGCCTATTGGCAGGAAACAGACCTGGTACAGAGTGCAATAAAGGCTAATTTTGGAAATAATGACGCCGGCGTTCGTTTGCCTTGTTGATCAGGTTAGCATCGATGGCCCAGATACCGCGACCGTGTGTGGCGATAACTAATATATTATCCCGTGGATGAACGATCAGGTCGTGGACATAAGTTGTAGGCAGATTTCCGAGAACTTCCCATGATTCCCCGCTGTTTTTTGAAACATAAACGGCGAGATCGGTGCCGGCATATAGGATTTTGCTATCGAAAGGATCTTCGCGGATCACGTTGACTGGTCCGAGCGGAATATTTCCTGAAATATCCTTGAAAGTAGCTCCGTAATCTTCAGATTTCCAGATATAAACCTGAAAGTCGTCATCGCGTTTACCATTTTGGGTTACGTAAACCCGTCCCATCTTATATTTGGATGCCACCACGCGGCTGATCCATCTGTCAGGAGCCAGTTGGGAAGTGAGCTCTTTCCAGGTGGTGCCGCCATCGAGTGTTAGATGCAGGCGTCCATCGTCGGTTCCGGCATAGATCAACCCGAATTTCAGCGGAGATTCAGAAATTGTGAAGATGGACTGATACTGGATATCGCCCATTTTTTCAGGGTTATTATAAGTGAGGTCAGGGCTGATCCGGGCCCAGGTATTGCCCTGATCTTTCGAAATAAACAAATATTGCATCCCGTGATATAATATATCCGGATTATGGGGCGACTGGAAAAATGGGGCCAGCCATTGACCGCGCAGGGGAGGTTCGAAGTCGAATACCCTGGGAAGGATGTTTTTGTTTTCACCGGTTGAAATATTTTCCCTGTTGATGCTGCCATAGAAACCGGCTGAGTAAACGATATTTGGATCCCGCGGATCGATAGCGTGGTGGCTGCCTTCCCCGCCGGGGGCATAATCGAAACTGACGGGCCAGATTTTATCGCGTCCATGGGAAATATCGACTTTACCGGAGAAACTTCCATGGTCCTGAACGGATCCGTAAACCTTAAAAGGGGTTCCCATATCGAAGTTTAGCGTAAAAAACTGAACAGCAGGAAGGTTATCGGTAAATGACCGCCAGCTTTTACCCTGATCGTATGAAATGACCAAACCGCCATCGTTAACATTGACCAGATAATTGGTATTCCCCGGATCGATCCACAGGCCATGGTGATCGCAATGCATGCCTTCGAGTTCCCTGAATGTTTTTCCGCCATCGTTTGACACGTTCAGGCCCAGTCCCATGGTGTAGATTGTGTTTTCATCCTTCGGGTCAACGCGTATCTGTCCGAATACCCAACCATAAGTGACTGAATGATTTTGCATGTATTTTTTCATCTCAGGGGTCAGTCCGCTTACCTGGGTCCAGGATTTTCCTTTATCGGCTGAACGGTAAACGGTAGCGCCCTTAATGGTTCCGCTGGATGGTCGTCCGTAAACATCTGTATTGTCGGTTTCGTTTTCATCTTTAATTTTTTCATAATTATCGAGGAATGCGTACAGTACCTTCGGATTTGATCTGGCGATATCAATTCCGATCCGGCCGCGGAATCCGGGGGCGGGAATGCCTTCATTGCATTGGGACCAATTTTTACCCCCGTTGGTGGTTTTCCAGATACCCGTTCCGGTATAATTGGCTTCGGTGCGTGGATCGTTCCATTTCTTGCGTATTCGTTGCCAGGTGGTTGCATAAAGCGTGTTTGAATCTGACGGGTCCATGACCAGATCCATGGCACCGGTCATCTCATTTACATAGAGTACTTTATCCCATGTTTTGCCGCCATCGGCAGTTTTGTAAACACCCCGGTCAGGGTTGTTGGTCCATTCATGTCCGGAAGCAGCGACGTAAATGATATCGGAGTTCTTCGGACTGACCAGGATGCGGGATATGGTGAAGGTATTTTCGAGGCCCAGATGTTTCCAGGATTTACCGCCATCGGTGGTTTTATAGATTCCGCAGCCGGCTTGTGAGCTTCTGAAAATGTTTGCCTCGCCGGTTCCAACCCATAGTACCTGTGGATTATGAGGGTCGAGTTCAATATCGCCGATTGCGGTGGAAGCCTGCTGATCGAAAATGCAAGTCCAGGAAACTCCTTCGTTTTCGGTTTTCCACACTCCGCCTGATGCAGTAGCGGCATACATGGTATACGATTTACCCCTTGGTTCGACAATAGCCACATCCGTGCAGCGACCGCTGATGTTGGTTGGTCCGAGGAACTGCCATTTCAGATCCTTCAATGAAGAGGCGGCCTTCATGTCCTGATATTTTTCGAATTGGGACAGACGCTCTTTCCCCGTAAGGATCTGTGGTTTTGACTGTTGGGCAAAGATAGCCGGAGTGAATGCAAGAAATCCGGCGATCAATATCCCGGTTCTCATCCTATTGATTAGGCTCATGGTTATATAGGGTTAGTTTGTTCGTTATGAAATCAGCCAACAATCAAAAATAAGATAAATGAGGGAAAATAAGTACTTAAAGTGCCTAAAGTACTTAAAGTACTTCGAGTACTTCGAGTACTTAGAGTGCCTGGAGTATGTTATCTTTGCGGAGGTGACAGAAGAGGTGCTTTCACCGGGATGACAGAAAATGATTATGGGTGATTCAATAAAAGAGCGGTTATTTGGCAAGACGGCTAATGAGGTGGCGGAGATCTGCCTGTCGTTGGGTATGCCCAGGTTTACGGCAATCCAGATCACCGATTGGCTGTATAAAAAGAAGATCCAATCTATTGACGAGATGACGAATATTGCGGTCAGATATCGCGATATTCTGAAAGAGAAATTTGAGATCGGATTATTTCCTCCATCGACTGTGCAGGAGTCGGTTGACGGGACCCGGAAATATCTGTATCAGTCGGGTAATGAGCGATTTGTTGAATCAGCCTATATTCCGGATGCTGATCGGGCTACGTTGTGTGTTTCATCTCAGGTGGGATGCAAAATGGGCTGTTTGTTTTGTATGACCGGGAAACAGGGCTTTCAGGCAAGCTTGACAGCGGGAGAGATTGTCAATCAGATACATAGTTTGCCTGAGCGGGATAAGTTGACCAGTGTGGTATATATGGGGATGGGAGAGCCGTTCGATAATCTGGGGAACGTATTAAAGAGCATTGAGATCCTGACGGCGGAGTGGGGATACGCCTGGAGTCCGCGTCGGATCACGGTTTCGACTATTGGAATCATTCCGGCGATGAAGGCATTTCTGGAGCAGTCGGAAGCCAATCTGGCAGTTAGTTTGCATTCGCCTTTTGAGGAAGAGCGCCGGATGTTGATGCCGATGGAGAAGGTTTACCCGTTACCTGAGGTGATGAAAGCGATTCGTTTCTGGGATTTTGGCAGTCAAAGGAGAATTTCGTTTGAGTATATTTTATTCAGAAATCTGAATGACACACCTCGCCATGTGAAAGAACTGGTCAGGTTATTAAACGGGTTGAGATGCAGGGTCAATCTGATCCGGTTTCATCCTATTCCTGATACCCCGTTGGAAGGATCATATGATCAGGCTGTTCAGGCTTTCAAAGATGCATTAAACAAGAAAGATATATTAACGACGGTCAGGGCCTCGAGGGGCGAAGATATCTGGGCTGCCTGCGGGTTATTGTCGACTAAAGAAATGATAAAAAAATAAGTCCGGCGGATGTCGGAACAGAATGATTCCCAGAATATTATTAGATACAGCGTCTATTCCCGGAAGCGACAAGGAGCTTTGGTTATATCAACATGCAAAGGATTTCTCGATAGACATTTCGGGAGAAGGTGAATTGATGAGCAGTCGGGTACACGGGTCGGAAGAGGCCTTAGCGGAGCTGACCTGTAACCGGATAGCTGGCCGGGCAAAAACCCGAATATTGATCGGTGGATTGGGCATGGGGTTCACGCTGGCGTCGGCATTGCAGTATCTGGGATCCGAAGCTGAAGTGGTTATATCAGAACTCGTTCCCAAGGTAGTTGAATGGAACAGGGGCATTCTTGGCGGGGAAGCC
>JAQWAJ010000141.1 GCA_028707745.1 Bacteroidales bacterium
ATTCGGGTACGGTGGAAAGCACTTCGGCCAGTTTTTCGACTTCCGGTAACCGGGTAATCAGTTGATAATGATGGTCGGTGGTTAGGATATCCGTGTCGGATGTTGTAGTTGTTGTAGTTGTTGTAGTTGTTGTAGGGGTTGTAGGTGCCAGGCTATCGAACAGGGACCATTGCTGCGGTTGGGCGGCAGCGGGCGGACTGAAGAGATCTCCTTCTGCAGTGGCAGGAATCACCTTGCTGATCAGGTTTTTAAATTCGAGTTCATCGAACAGGGCACGCAGGGCCCGTTCGTCGGGAGCCTGGCGAATGGAGTTTTCCGCATCGAACGCTATCGGTACTTCGGTGCAAATGGTAACCAGCTGGCGGGCTCTGAGAACCTGTTCGCGGTTTTTTTCCAGCGATTCCTTCTGTTTCGGTTTTACTTTATCCAGATTTTCATACAGATTTTGTATCGAGCCAAACCGGTGGATCAGGTCTTTCGCAGATTTTTCGCCGATTCCCGGTGCTCCGGGAACATTATCCGAAGCGTCGCCCCAGAGTGCGAGAACGTCGATTACCTGCTCGGGTTTTTCCACTTCAAAATCCCGGCAAACCTCTTCCGGTCCGAGTATTTCCACATCAAATCCCGAACGGCGCGGTTTGAGTATCTTAATTTGCCCGCTGACGAGCTGGGTGTAATCTTTATCGGGCGTCATCATAAAAACGCTGAATCCGTCCTTTTCCGCCTTTTTAGCGATGGTTCCAACCACGTCGTCGGCTTCATATCCGTCGAGCTCGAGAATCGGGATATGGAAAGCTTCAATAATTTTACGGATGTAGGGGATTCCTACGCGGAGCGCTTCGGGCATAGGAGGACGGTTTGCCTTGTAAGCGTCATACATCTGATGCCGGAAGGTTGGGGCGTGGGTGTCGAAGGCAACCGCAATATGCGTAGGATTCTCCTTGCGCAGCAGCTCCTCCAGCGTCAGGGTAAAACCAAAGGCGGCCGAAGTGTTCACCCCTTTCGAGTTGATTCTCGGATTCTTGATAAAGGCAAAATACGACCGGTAGATCAGTGCGTAGGCGTCGAGAAGGTAGAGGCGGTGGTCGGACATGGTCGTGTATTAAGGGTAGAGTAACAGATTGAAGCTAAGCGTAGAGCAAAGAGCGAAGGGCAGAGGGCAAAGAGGGAGACAGGAGACCGGAAACCGGAGGAACGCCACTTGTCACTTGTCACTTGTCACTTGTCACGCGTTACGCGTTACGCGTCATGCGTCATGCGTCACGATTTTCCTCTTCGCCCTTTGCTCTTTGCCTTGTTTACTGGTCTTCCGCCAGCCATTCCGCATAGCTGTTCACCGTTTCGTACAGCCTTACCGACTGCAGCTTTACGGTTGAAGGGAGCTGTGCCTGGAGAATACCGGCGAAATAGACGACCATATTTTCGGCAGTCGGCTGGAAATCAAACCAGGTCCGCCGGTCGAACATTTCACGGATGTCATCGAATTTGTCGGTCGGAGCATTTTTGCTGAGGACCAGACTATGGTCGAAAACATCGACGATGTATTTGTTGACCACCCGTTTGAGGTCCCCGAAATCGATCACCATGCCCAGCTTTTTGTCGGCCGGGTTTTCGATGGGGGTTCCGCTGACCGTGATCTTCAGGACATACGAATGCCCGTGAATATTTTTGCACAATCCGTCGTAGCCCCAGAGCGCATGGGCCATTTCGAAACGGAAAATCTTTGTAACCCTGACTGTTGCCATAGTTTAATCTCCGCAGGAGCATTTACTGATACATTCTATAACCTGGCTCAGCTCATCATGTTTAAGGAAGTAATAAGTATTTTTTCCGTCACGCTTGCTTGCCAGGACGTTCTTATCCTTCAGTATTCCCAGATGATGGCTGGTTGTGGATTGCTCAATATTCAGTTTTTCATGAATTTCAGTGACAGTCAGTTTAGTCCCTTCCTGAAGCAGGTTGAGGATGGCTATTCTAACCGGATGTGCCAGTGCCTTGAGCATATTCGACGCTTTTTCAAGCTGATCTGGTTTTAACTCCAGTACATTCATCTGATGTTAGGTATTTACTTAATTATGCAAATATATCTATATAATCCTGCATAAAAGAATACCATTCGTCAGGCGGATAGATGATTTTCGTCAAGTCGGGAACTAAAAATACCGGATATCCTCATCCATTACCGAGGTCAGCAGGTTGTTAGCCAGCCGGCTGGCGCCGATCCTGAAGCGATCCGGGCAGAGCCATTCCTCTCCCAGCAGTCTGGAAATCAGGTAGAAATAGTTGACTGCGTCAAGGGTTTCGGAGATTCCGCCGGCAGCTTTTATCCCGACAGCTTTACCGGTTAATGCATAAAAATCCCGGACTGCCTTAGCCATTATGTTCACCGCTTCAGGGGTTGCTGAAACTGCAGTTTTCCCGGTCGACGTTTTAATGAAATCGGCGCCGGCCTCCATAGCGATCAGGCTGGCCAGTCTGATATTGGCGGCAGATTTCAGCAAACCGGTTTCGAGGATCACTTTTAGTTTTGCTCCGGCAGTGGCTTCGCGGATCAAAATGAGTTCATTGAGCACTTCGAGGTACTCCCCGGCCAGAAAGCGGCCAACCGAAATAACCACATCGACCTCGTCGGCTCCTTTGCTGACCAGCATTCCGCACTCAGCCAGCTTCACGGCGATGAAGGTCTGCGAGGATGGGAATCCCGCGCCGACAGCTGCCAGTTTTACGCCGGGTGCAGTTAATCCATGCCTGATTTCCTCCACCAGCAGAGGGTAAACGCAAACGGCTGCCACTGAAGGCATAGTGGGATACAATCCCGGGAATGCATTGAGCAGGTTGGTGAACCGGTGGGCGGTGGCGATGTTGTCTTCGGGATTCAGCGTGGTCAGATCGATCAAGCTGAAAATGCGTTTCAGCGTTTCCGGTGAATGAAAATCTGCGGGAATGGCAGATAGAATTTCCCGGGTTTCAGTAGCCGTATAGAGATCATTATCGCCGGCGCCATATTTTTCGCGGTATTCGTTAATCGGTTCCATATTATCAGAATTTATTTTTTGTATCGATCCAAATTGTTACCGGGCCGTCATTAATCAGGCCAACCTGCATCATAGCCCCGAACTCCCCGGTTTGAAGCGGTTTTCCAAGTTCCCTTGCCATTGATTCCACAAACTTTTCGTATAGCGGGATACTAATTTCAGGCGGAGCTGCATCGATATAGGATGGACGGCACCCTTTTTTCACTCTGGCGTGCAGGGTAAACTGTGAGACCACCAGAATTTCTCCGCCAATCTCTTTCACTGACAGGTTCATTACTCCCTGTTGATCCTCAAAAATCCGTAAACCGGCAATTTTGTTGCTCAGCCAGCTGATATCCTCCTCGCCGTCGCTGTTTTCGATGCCCACCAGTATCAGTAGCCCCTGACCGATAGCCGACCGTTCGCTGCCGCTGATGGTGACGTTTGCCTGTGTAACCCGCTGAATGAGAGCACGCATATTTATCTTCTGTGTCCTTTGTTCAAAATGATCAATGCCGCAATCACCCCGGGTACCCAACCGCAAATGGTGAGCAGGAATACAATCAAAACCGACCCGCATCCCTGGTCGATGACGGCCAGTGGCGGAAAAAGAACGGATAATATGACCCGGAAAACTGACATATCTGTTCAGATTGGTTTCGCAAAAGTACTGAAATAACCTGTTTCCGGTTCTGTAGCCGTTTTTGGTTTTACGGGACCCTGAAAATCAGAAAAGCCGGTCTTGAAAACCGGCTTCTCTATATAAGGTTGTATGGAACAACGATTTAAAAATTATCGGAGACTTCGCCGGTATCCCAGTTATAGATATTTCCAAGGGCACAAGCGGAAAAGATCACGCTTGAAGCGGTCACGGTATTCGAATCATAGGTAATGAACCCATATTTTGCACTGTTCCGTATCGTAGTGTTGCTGATAGCCAGTTTTCCATGGCAATCAATGTTATACCCATCGCTGCCATATCCACCATATTCGACCGTGCAGTAGGTCATTGAATTGGAGAACTCTGACTGGATGGAGATTCCGGACCAGGTTCCGGCTTCTTTATCCAGTGAACTGAATAAAATTCCTGCCGTTGAGGTCCCTTCTGCAATCAGTTTAGCCGACTCAGGTATGCTCAGCGCACTTTCACGGTTAAACAGCAGTTGAGCACCGGCTTTGATGGTCAGGTTCTTTTCAGCATAAAGTCCATTGGCAAAATAGTAAGGGATAGTGAGATTATTAATCGTGATATCATTATCGGTAGTTGACCAGGCGACTTCAACATAATTTTTTGCGTTATTCGTGAAGGTAGAGGTCTGATCCATCGATGCCAGCAGTTTGATTTCCGTTGCATAAACCGGCACCGTTCCACAGTCGGAGACCGTGTTGGAGCTGAAAGCGTTGAATTTTCCGTAAACCTCGAAGCCATAGCCCAAAGAACCTGAAACAAGAGTGTTTTTGACAGACAGCGCAGCGTCTGATCTGATGTAAACGGAACAGCCGTCTTCGGTAGGTCCGGCATTGAGGATTTGTACATATTCCATCTGATTATCAGCCCGGGCAGAAAAATACCTGATCCCGCCCCAGGAACCTTTATTCGGATTGTTAACCGGCCCGGCCAGGATAATCGGTTTATCGGCAGTACCGACCATTTTAAGGCCGGCATTTTCACCAACTTCGATATAACTATTCACTCCTGAAAACAGGATTTTCACTCCCGGCTCAACGGTCAGGAGAGCGTTTCCTTCGAGATAGAAGCCTCCATCGATGATATAGTCCATTGAATTATTGCGGTTTGTCAGTGTCCGGTTTGCCGACATGCTCCCCGACAGGGTTTCCGGATCTCCGGAACCATCCACGGTAATAGTGGCAATGTAAGTAGCTTGCGAACCATCTTCTGCGATTACGGTATAAACTACAGGAAGAGTGAAATTCTGGGCTACTCCGGAACCTGGACTGACAGTTGCTCCATCTGAAACAGTAATTGTCGGAACTAAAGCGGTAAGACTGGATCCGCCCGGGACTGTTGCCGTAATAGTGTGTAAATTCTGATCAATGATAGCAGTCACTGTAGGAACAGTCGATGCGAAGCCAAAGGATAGAACCTGTTTTTCAGAACTTTTAGGATCATCCTTGCCGCATCCGCCAGAAACAAGCAGGAGCATTAATGCAAATGCCGAGCACAAAACAATGGATTTTGGTTTGTTCATGATGTAAACTTTAGGGGTTAATAGTTTTTAAAAATAGTACCTTTACCCACCAAATAAAAGGAATTGTATGAAAAATTTTAAATTGTTTTTGTTGGGTATTGCTGGTTTAGCATGCTCTTTTCATGTATCTGGTCAGAAAATGAATTGCTTGACAAAAGCAGAAAAGGCCTCAGGTTGGGAATTGCTTTTTGACGGAAAAAGCATGGAAAAATGGCGTTGTTATAAGATGGATAAAGTACAGGGCTGGTCGGTTGAAGACGGAGTGATGACTGCACTGGGACTACCCGATGGCAAAGGCGGGGACATTGTAACACGCGAAAAATATCAGGATTTCGAATTATACCTGGAATGGAAAGTGGAGCAAAACAGTAACTCGGGAGTTTTCTTTCATGTGGTTGAAGGAGAACAGTATGAAACAGTTTACATGACCGGACCAGAATACCAGTTGCTCGATGATGTCGGATTTCACC
>JAQWAJ010000142.1 GCA_028707745.1 Bacteroidales bacterium
ACGGGATGTACCATAACCGGTATGACCCATCCAGATCAGATGTGGTGATAAGATTGCTTCTTTCCCCGTTCGCATACAAAACAGCTATCTCCACATTCTCCAACGGGCTAGCATCCTCATCGAGCACATAGCCTGAGAGCTTGGTTGAATATTTCACCGAAGTGATTTCACCGGTTATGCTCAATGTTTCATTAGGGAGAATGGTAATGTTGGAGGAAAAGGTTCCGAAATACGGTTTGCTCGCCGTCAGTTTATATTTACCCTCAGGAATATCGGTCAGAAAAAAATAGCCCTTTTCATTCGTAGAAGTGTTTTTATCACCCAGTGAAACAGAAACACCGTCTATCGGGATATTGAAATTCGTGTAATAGATATGACCTTCCACCGCACCGATTCCGGGTTCCCCAAGTGCGATTTGGATTTGCCCGGAAGTTTCAGCTTTGCCGTCTGATGCCGTAACACTCAGGGAATAGGTTTCACCTCCGCCGGTGACCGGCGATGTCCATTTGACCACTTTCGTATTCGGGGTAGGACTGAATGTCCCCTCTTCGGCGCTCCACATATAGGTAAGCACAGTACCATCCGGATCTGATGCCAGTACATCCAACGAAAACACAGTTCCGGCCTTACCGGTTTCAGGGCTGCAGGTCATTTCGAGAATCACAGGTTTCTGGTTCCGCTCACATCCGAAGATCAGGCAGGAAACCATCATGAAAATAAATGCTCTTTTCATAGTCATTCAGGTTTTGCGGGGACACCATCAAAGAGATTCTGATCCCCATTTTTTGACACACCTGATTGAGGCTCCCATTTTAACAGAGCCACGTATATCATTCACATATACATCGTTATAGAACAATCCATACAATAAGGGAGTCATGAAGGCAACATCGTATGATGTCCAGAAATAGGTTGCCTCGTGGATCGAGGAAAAGGCTCCTTCGACGGTGATTTTTCCGGCTGGTAATGCGTTAAACCGGGTTAAATTGGTGCCATTGCCATGCAATGACCAGCCGGATACAGATTTAAGGATCGTCCCGGAAGGTTCTTCTTTATAATAATAACTGATATTATCCATATCATGTTGGCCGGGCAATTCCCAGCCAGGCGGGCAAGCAGTTTTGGCTGCCGGTCCGTTATAGAGGACCCCATATTCTTTATAATTCTCTGTTGCTGCGGCCGCTGCCGTATCCGTTCCGGCATAATCGTACACATAGTACAAGGCTTTAAGGGTGGAGACACTGTCCGGCGGATATACCTCTGGAAGGTAGGCCAGGTTCTCCACCATCCAAGTTCTATGGGGAATGTATCTGTAATGATAAACATGATTGTCGCGCGGATCGGTAAACTCTTTTGTCAAGCTGAGTTTTTTTAAAACAAGATCCTTTTCAATCTGAATTTCATTGAGTTGCAACTTCTCTGCTTCGTAGTAGTAGTAATAATCCAGGGTCTGTTCTTTGGTGACTGAGAGTTTCCAGTCGCCGAAGGGGATATACCATAGCCGGTATGACCCATCTTTATCGGATGTTGTTTTCAGGTCACTGATGTACCCGTTCATATAGAGAACGGTGATCTCAGCATCCTCCAGCGGGTTCTCGTCCTGATCCAGCACAAAGCCCGAGAGCTTGGTCGTAAAATTAACGGAGGTCATTTCTCCGGTGATGGTCAGCGTATCATTGGGTATGATCTTGATCGTAGAAGTAAAGGTTCCGAAACTCTCTTTACCGGCAGTCAGTTTATAGGTATTTTCAGTGACATCGGTTAGAATGAAATATCCGGTTTCATCCGTATTGGTGGTTTTATCGGCCAGTTTCACAGTAACTCCGGCTATCGGGATATTGAAATTCGTATAATAGATATGACCCTCCACCGCGCCGATTCCGGGCTCCCCGAGTGCAACCTGGATTTGCCGGGACGTTTCAGCTTTTCCATCTGATGCCGTAACGCTCAGGGAATAGGTTTTACCTCCGCCGGTGACCGGCGATGTCCATTTGACCATTTTCGTATTCGGAGTAGGGCTGAATGTCCCCTCTTCGGCGCTCCACATATAGGTAAGCGCAGTACCATCCGGATCCGAAGCCAGCACATCCAGCGAAAACACAGTTCCGGCCTTTCCGGTTTCGGGGCTGCAGGTAATTTGCAGAATCTCAGGCTTCTGGTTTCGTTCACATCCGAAGATCACGAAGGAAACCATTATGAGAATAATTGCTCTTTTCATGGTCATACAGGTTTGTGCGGGGACACAAACAAAGATAAAAAAAATACCTGTAACAAGGTATTTCGGGTTTGATCGGAGATGCCGATATTTGCACGGTAATTCACTAAAGATGGAAACAGTAAAAACCGGATCTGATTCAGCCCGAATAAACGCAACCTCCTCCAGGCTGTCCGGTTTTTGTTGTCGCCGCCTGTCATCATGCCGAATGCGTATGTGTAAGCGCATGCGTTTCTAAAACGCGCACTTGCAACCTCCCAGACATTTCTATCATACATTCCGGCAGCAGTTACTGCTCCGGATATTCAGGCAAATTTCACAACATACTATTTTTCAAAATCTTAGCAACATGTCTCAACAAAACTTTAATTTCGATACCTGTTCCATTCACATCGGAGAGAAACCCGATTTTTCCGAAGGGAGCAAAAGCGAGGTGGTAGCACCAATCTATCTGTCAACAACTTATGCCCGTAAGGAGGTAAAAAACCCAGGCTATTTTCAGTATTCCCGATGCGATAATCCAACCCGTTTCGCGCTTGAACAGAGATATGCCTCCCTGGAGAAGACCCGGTATGGACTGGCGTTTGCTTCAGGTTTGGCAGCCGAAGCCACGGTATTGTTTACCCTGATCAATCCCGGAGATCACATCATCGGATTTGATGATTTGTATGGCGGAACCAAGCGGCTTTTCAATCAGTGGAAAGAGAAATATAAAATTGCCGTGAGTCTGGTTGATGCCACCAAAACCCATCTGGTTGAAGAGGCCATCAGACCGGAAACCAAAATCATCTGGCTTGAAACACCGACAAATCCGCTTCTGAAAATCTGTGACATTGCAGCAATCTCAGAAATCGCCCACCGGCATCATATTCTGTTGATTGTGGATAACACTTTTTTATCGCCTTGTTTTCAGAATCCTTCCGTTTTTGGGGCTGATATCATTGTACACAGTGTAACCAAATACATTGCCGGGCACAGCGATGTTATCGGAGGGGCAGTGATGCTGAATGATCATGCCTTGTATGAACGACTGAAATTCAATCAGAATTCTTTGGGAACCGTGCCTTCACCGTTCGACTGTTATTTGGTTTTGCGGGGATTGAAAACATTGTCGGTGAGGATGGGCAAGCATCAGTCAAACGCGCTGGAAGTTGCCAGGTATCTCGAAAAACATCCGAAAGTGGCGAAAGTGTATTATCCGGGATTGCCTTCGCATCCGCAGTATGAAACAAATTTGAAGCAGGCCGGGGGTTTTGGCGGCATGGTATCTTTCGAGATTAAAGGTGGCGAACAGGAAGCCATTCAGTTTCTGGAGAGCCTTGAGTTGTTTACATTGGCTGAAAGTCTGGGTGGCGTAGAATCTCTCATTGAACATCCTGCGCTGATGACCCACTCATCCATTACGGCAAAAGAGCGCGAACAGGCCGGGATCAAAGATTCGCTGATCCGGGTATCCGTAGGCATTGAAGATGAGCATGATTTACTGAACGACCTGGAACAGGCGTTTGAAAAAGTTCGATAATTAAATGAGTACAGAAAAAATTTCAGATATCATCGTTGCCGACTCTCAGTTTTTGGTCGTCGAAACCCTGAAATCTCTCATACAGCAGGACAGCAGGTACAGACTTGCGGGGGTTGCCCGGACCCAGGATGAACTCAGCCGGGTTTTGAAAGGAATCACCGACGGCCTGTTGATCATTGATGCTGCAAATCTGGGGTTTTCGGAGATCGATGATCTGAAACAAATCGGGCAGAAACATCCGCTGCTTTCATTTTTGATCCTGACAAACTCGATCAGTAAAACAACGTTCACCGGATTGACCAGACTGGGAATCCGGAATATTTTGTACAAGACCGCAGACAAGAACGATCTGCTGGGTGCCATGGAATCAGCCATTAAAGGGAAAGCCTACTATTCAGATGAAGTTTTGGATTTGTGTCTTGATTTCGGAAAAACCAGTTACCTGGTGGAGGAGTCGAAACAGCTCACTGCCTCTGAGATCGACATCGTGAAACTCATTGCCAGCGGCCTGACTACCAAAGAGATTGCATCAAAAAGGCACTCCAGCTATCATACGGTTAACACCCACCGGAAAAATATTTTCAGAAAGGTGGAAGTCTCCAATGCATCAGAGCTGATCATTCACGCCATCAAATCGGGATGGATCGATCACATCGAATATTATATCTGAATAAACATCAAAAACAATTGAATATCATGACAAAAATTGCAAAAAGTCTTACGGAGCTAATCGGGAATACCCCATTGCTGGAGCTTTCGAATTTCAACAGGAACCATCGGTTATCGGCAACGATTATTGCCAAACTCGAGTATTTCAATCCCGGAGGCAGTGTAAAGGACCGTATCGGGCTTGCGATGATCGATGCAGCTGAAAATGAAGGCATTCTCAATAAAGATTCGGTCATTATCGAGCCTACCAGCGGAAATACCGGTATTGCTCTGGCGCTGGTGGCTGCAGCAAGGGGTTACCGGCTGATCATAACTTTGCCCGAGACCTTCAGTATCGAGCGCAGGAATTTACTCAAGGCCCTGGGGGCGGAGCTGATTCTGACTCCCGGCACCGAAGGGATGAAAGGGGCCATTCAGAAAGCCACTGAGCTTGCAGCAACCACACCCCACTCTTTTCTTCCCCAGCAGTTCAAAAATCCGGCAAATCCGGCTATTCACCGAAAAACAACTGCCGAGGAGATCTGGAAGGACACCGACGGTAAGGTTGATTTTTTTGTATCGGGAATCGGTACGGGCGGAACACTTACCGGAGTCGGCGAAGTGCTGAAAGCCAGGAATCCGAATGTGAAGATCATTGCTGTTGAGCCGGCTGACTCACCGGTGCTCAGTGGAGGCAATCCCGGACCTCATAAAATCCAGGGTATTGGCGCCGGTTTTGTTCCGGAGGTACTCAACCGGCTGGTTATCGACGAGATCATTACCGTTTCCAATGATCATGCTTTTGAAACCAGCCGTTTACTGGCACGCAGCGAAGGTTTGCTGGTCGGAATATCTTCAGGGGCAGCCACCTATGCCGGACTGCAAATCGCTCAACGCCCGGAGAACAGAGGAAAGAACATCGTGGTTCTGTTACCGGATACCGGGGAGCGGTATTTGTCAACGGCACTGTTTCAATTTGAGTAGTTCCCGCTTGCGGAATGCCGTGGTAAGGAACGGGGCCCCCGCTTTCGCGGGGGTGACAGAAGTGGGTGTGGTAAAAATCGCAGGCTATTAGTTTCGGAGGCACCTTACTGAGTAACCAAAGACTTTCCACTCCTCATGTGGATGCAGAACATCGTCCATCGAGTAGAGATACCGTGACCAGCCTTTGTTGGCCGGAGTTGCGGTTGTTGCTGCCCAGAAATAGGCAAAATCACCAATCCCTGCATGATAGGGCCGTTTACTATCATCCCGCCCGAAATAACCGGCCGGCAGGGCATTAAAACCACTATCGCCCCGAACTACAGC
>JAQWAJ010000143.1:0-2322 GCA_028707745.1 Bacteroidales bacterium
AATCAACAGGCGCTCAAATTTAAGGTTGTGAACCAGCCGGATCTTTGTGAACGTCTTTTTCCATCCCTGGCCTGGGCAGGTTATCTGAAAGAGTGGCCCGGTCCGGATGCTGAGGAGAGGCCGGCTGCCTACATTGTGATCCTCGGTGATACCCGCCTGGGATCAAGGTTCGAAATTGATTTGGGCATTTGCGCCCAAACCATGCTGTTGGGAGCCGTAGAGAAAGGCTTCGGTGGTTGCATGATCGGATCCATTAAGCGGGATGAGGTGCGTACGTTGTTTTCCATCCCTGATTATCTGGAGATACTTTTAATCCTGGCAATCGGAAAGCCGGTAGAAAAAATAATTATTGAACCTGTCATTGACAACGATATCTGCTACTGGCGCGATGAACAGCAGATTCATCATGTTCCGAAGAGGTTACTCCCTGATCTGTTGGTGTAAAAAGATTTGTATTATTCGTTTTGACATCTTATCTTTATAAAGCAAAAGGTTAGGTAGGAAAAGTAAAAGAGAAAAAAATTAAGATTAGAAAAAAGGGATTTAGGCTTAGTTGCAATAAAACTTCTTTCTTCTCAACTTCTTCTTATCTGTAAGGTGGTTCTTGATTGTGGGGACATGAAAGGTGTTGTTGGTAAAAAAGGCGGCTCCCAACCGCCTTTTTTTATGGAACAAAAAAAGAGGCAGGATAATGCATCCTGCCTCTTTTCATTGAACCATCATGGTCTATTTGAAAGCCTTTTCCAGCATCCCGTCGCCGTTCATCGAAAGCCGGCTGAAGTATTCTGGAACCTGACGGCCCATGAGCTGATCTACATAAACTTTTGCCAGATACTGGCTAAGCATGAATCCCTGGCCACGCATTCCGAGGAAGAGCCCCAGTTCCGTATCCAGAATCATCCGGGGTTCTCCGTAATATCCTGCCCAGACAGCTTGAAATCCCACCGATGACAATTCAGGAAGCCAGTTGACAAAGACCTCCGAAGCGATTTCCAGGAAGTCCTGTGTATTAACCTTCAGGTTCTTTCCTGCCAGTTGAGGATCGGAAGCCGGTGAGGCACATCCGATGATCTGGCCCGTTTCTGCCAGCTGCTGTCCGTAAACGGCAATATATCCTTTGTATTTGCGTCGGTCGATGACCATGGGCAACGGAGTGCCGTTAACACCGAGCATCGGAAGCCTTCTGGTAATAAATGCCTGATGTTTAACTGCATACTGACCGGTTTCAATGCCCATCTTGTGAGCTATTTTGTGTCCGTAGGGACCCATTGCATTCACAAAGACCGGGGTGTGAATCTCAATATACTCTTTGTCGTGTGTTAGGGCCAATATCACATATTCCTTCCCAATCTTCCATCCATCAATAACCTGGCAATCTTCAAGAATGGTTCCCCCTTTTTCGATACCCAGCCTGCGGATCAGGTCAATGGTCCGGCCCGGTGTTGCCTGCCAGCAATCGTGTGTGATCTGAGCAGCCTGATAGTCTTTTGCCAGATTGGGATTGAGCGATGGAGAAATCCGGGAACGGAAATCTTCAGGTCCGATCATTTCAGCATGTGACCAGGCCATAGATGCCTCGAGAGCCTTCAGCATCTCGTCGTCATGGGCAAATGTCACATAGTCAATCTGACGGTAATTAATGTCCTTTATTTTTTGTAACTCTTCGAAAATTTCAAGGTTGTGAACAGCGATATCCGATAGTTCAGGAACACTGAAATTCGGGCGGCCACCTGCAATATTCCTCCAGGATGAACCTCGGCCGTAATTTAACAGAACTGGTTTTTGACCGGCCTCGGCCAGATAACGGAACAGCGATGACCCGGCCATTCCACCGCCCGCAACCAGAGAGTCCACTTTCATGATACGTGGCTGGTGGTGCTGATCAACAATACTGATCTTTTCATGTGCATTTTTCGGGTATAGCTCACCCATTTCAATCTGGTTCGACAGAGGGCCCCTGGGGGTTGCATCTCCCACAACCTGAATGCCGCTGCTGTAAAGCGCGCTCTTTAACCTTTTAATACAACGTTTTCCGCGGCATGCACCCATACCCAACCGGGTGGTGTGCTTGATTTCATCTACCGATATGAATTTACGGTCACCGATGGTTTTTAACACTTCATCGTATGTCACATCGTCACAATGGCAAATGTAGGTCGGGCTCTCTTTGGAAACCTTGGTTGGTTTCATGTTCAGAGGCATAGGATATCTGTCTTTCAGAATAAAGCCCCTGACTTTAACCAGGTCTTCGCCGTGAATATCCAGAGCCAGAACCCTGGCGACCTCTGTTTTGTTTGGTTTTTTCAGAATTTTATCGATGGT
>JAQWAJ010000143.1:2332-5687 GCA_028707745.1 Bacteroidales bacterium
ACCAGTTGTTTCTTCGGGTATGCCAAAAGGATCTACTCTTTTCCTCCAAAAAAGTGGCAACTTGTTTAATGTGATTTATCGATGGTTCCGGTACCCAGTTTCTGACCGTTATTGTCAACCAGATAAACATCAACCCCAGCTTCAGCCAGATATTCAATCGGAAGGAACAGCCAGTCTTTCTTGATATTATATCCGAAGATGGCCAGTCCGGGGCATTGATAGACGCAGTCCATGCAACCGATGCATTTGTTGTAATCGATTACCGGTACCGTGCTGGTCGATGTTTTGGTGATAGCGCCATGAGGACAGGCAAATTCGCAGGGATTGCAGGCAAAGCCATACAGACAGTCGATCTGCACAAATCCTTTTTCGTTCATTCTCTGTGTATCGGGCAGCTTCGGCTGTTCGATAATTCGTACCGGATGTTGCTGGCTATCGATATACTCTTTTGATATCTTCAGATAATCATCGTAGTTGAATCTTGCACCCAAGGCTTCCAGAAGTTCATAGGCAACCTGCTTGCCCCTGAGCACAGCGCTTGTTCCTTCACCGATCCTGATTGAGTCACCGGCACCAAAAACATTGCGTCCGAACACTTCCTTACCCTTGATCAGCAGCTGATCGTCAGGAACCAGACCGGTACAAATATTAATAGCGTCAATTCCATCGATAATCGTTTCAGTTCCCGGAATCGGCTTGAAATTTTCACATTCTGCTATCACGGCCCCGACAATTCCTGTACGGTCGTCGTTCGGTATTGCTTTGATGAGTGTATGGCTCAGGATAACCGGAATGCCCAGTCTCCTGATTCTGTTGGCCTGAACCGGAAAACCACCTTCACTGGGCATCGCTTCAACGATAGCCTTCACTTTAGCACCGGCCTGCATCAACTGATATGAAGTAAGATAACCGATATTACCTGCTCCGATGGTCAGAATGTTCTTACCCAGAAGGGTAAATTCAGTGTTCATCATTTTCTGAACCACAGCAGCGGTGTACACTCCGGGGACATCATCATTCTCAAAAGCTGGCATGAACGGAACCGCTCCGGTTGCGATAACCAGATATTTGGTATCTACATAATAGATTTCCTGGGTACGGATATTTTTAACGGCCAATCTTTTACCTTCCAGAATGTCCCATACGGTGGAATTCAGGAATACTCCCTCCAGATTATCTCCCGCCAGGGTTTTTGCAATATCGAACCCTCGCATACCACCGAACTTCTTCTCCTTTTCAAAAAAGAAGAACTGATGAGTCTGCATCAGGAACTGTCCGCCGATCTTGTCATTATTGTCAATCACCAGATTGTCGATTCCATGCTGATTCAGAATTTCACGCGTAGCCAAACCTGCCGGGCCGGCTCCGATGATCGTTACCGTGGTGCGGTAAACATTGGTTGGGGTGTCTTTGTCGACTATCGCGGTAACCGGACGGTAATTTCGTGGAACTTCACGAACTTCCTTCACTCCGTCAATGGTGGTAATGCAAATCCTTTTGATTTTACCATCTACGAGCATTTCACAGGCGCCACACTTGCCAATTCCGCATTCAAGGCTTCGGTTTCTTCCACTAAGGCTATGGCTATGTACAGGAAATCCAGCCTGATGCAAGGCTGCTGCTATAGTCAGCCCTTTGTCTCCCGTTACAGGTTTACCTTCAAACAGAAATTCGCTGGTGTCGCGTTTCTCAATGTCGAGGATCGGGTGCTCAGTAATTTTTAACATTTTTTATTTACACTAATATTCATGGTTGCAAAAATAGATTGGTCATGACGTAACATCAATGATGTTTATCAGCGATTCCTGTTATATGGTGCGCTTTTTGCTTGATTAAAAAATGTAATTTTGTGATTTGAAAATATTTAAAAATCAGATTGATAAATGATTAAGGAAAACTCAAACCGAATTGTCAGCATTGTCCTGGCTATAGCTGTGATTGTGCTGTTTGTTTTGCATTTCTCAGGGAATAAAAAAGAAGTGTCTGGAAATCAGCCGGGTAAGTCAGGAGTCCTCTCCGGAAATTTAGGTGATATTAAGGTTGGTTATGTGTTTGTCGATTCTGTTTTGGCGAATTATGAATACTATAAAATTGCCACGGACCAGCTTCTGTCAAAGAAATCAACTCTGGAAAGGGAACTGACTGGAAAAGGGGATGCTTTCCAAAAAGAGGTGAGTGATTTTCAATATAAAGTCGAAAAGAAACTGATTACTTCATGGGATGCTGAAAGCCGCCAGAAACAACTGGCCGAAAAACAACAGGTACTGGTAAACCTGCAAAATGAAATGCAAGGCAAGCTAGCCCAGGAGGAGCAGGCAGTTACTTTGCAATTGCATGATTCGGTGATGACAGCGGTCAATAAAGTCAACAGTAAACTGGGTTATAATCTGATCCTGAGCAACACTTTCGGGGGTGGTTTGCTGTATGCTGATGATTATATGAATATTACCAAACAGGTACTGGACTGCATGAATGAATCCTACCGGAAATCCATCGGGAAGTAAGGCTGGCTTTGCCGGTCTTTACCTGGAAAGATATGGATCCGGACTGGTATCGGGCCTACCCGAACCGGATCCGGATCTTTTTTTAATCGTGACCATTCCGGCTTTCAAAGAGCCCGACCTCACCGGAAGCCTGATGTCATTATTAGCCTGTGATCCCCCTGGGGTAACGTGGGAGATACTGATCAATATTAATTACCCCGAAAACGCAGGTTATGAGGTGGTTGCAAACAGTAAACAATCGCTGGCTGAGGTTGCACAGATTGCCGGGCAATTGAAAAGAAGTGATGTCAGGATTCATTGTCTTTGGAATCCTGATATGCCTAAGCGCCATGCTGGTGTTGGTTTGGCAAGGAAGATCGCTATGGACGAAGCGGTGCGCCGGTTCAATTATATCGGCAGACCAGATGGCGTCATTCTGGCCTTTGATGCGGATTCGACCTGCGATCAGAATTATCTGCAGCGGGTTGCCGGTTTTTATCAGCACAATCGAAGTGTCAGGACGGCGAATATCTTTTTTGAACATCCGCTGACTGGTCAGGGCGATCCGAAAATATACCATTCAATTGCCCAATATGAGCTCTATCTGAGATATATGCGCCTGGCAGTCGGCTTTACAGGGCATCCGTACTGCATGCATACCGTGGGCTCCAGTTTTTCGGTCAGATGCAAAACTTATATCCGGGTAAATGGGATGGGCCGGGATAAGGCAGGAGAAGATTTCTACTTTCTTCACAAGTGCATTCTTCTAAAAGGATTTTGGGAAATCAACGACACCACAGTCCGGCCTTCAGCACGGGAGTCTGACCGGGTCAGTTTTGGAACCGGGGCCTCTGTTCACCAATTGCAGAATG
>JAQWAJ010000144.1 GCA_028707745.1 Bacteroidales bacterium
TGTAACCACTTTCCCCAAAGATGAAGAATTAGAATCGTATGTCAGTCAGATCATCCATTACGACCAGGCGGGTAATGAGATTGCCCGGTATGAATTCCGCGGTCCGGGTGTTTTTGAATCAAAGACTGAAACCAAATTCAACGAAAATAACCAGGTGATTGAAGCGACTACCTATCTGGATGAGCATGAAATTGCCGAGCGGAAAGTTTACATCCGGAATCAGGAGGGCAAGGTTGAACATATCGATATAGAGTTTTCTGACGGATCCATATCGGTTCAGAATGTCGAGCGGGATGAGGAAAATCACACGGAGAACTGGATCGAGCTGAATGAAGATGACGAACTGGAATCCCGGGAGTTTTTTAAATTCGATGCCAACGGGAACATGATATTGCGGGAATCCTATGACTTCAACGATAAATTGACCGAAGTCATGGAATATGAATATAATCAGAACGGGCTGGTTTCACTCCGCCGGCAGCTGGATGAGCGCCGCAAATTAATTCTCGAAACAGAGTTCAAATATTCTGAATCCGGATCGCTCCTTTTACGTGCAAGCCGTAACCGCCGCGGCGATCTGTCAGATTATCTGAAAATAGAATACAACGATCGGGATCAGGTCGTCCGCCAGTCATTCTCAGGTAAATACAACTTCATTTACGAATACGATGAACAGGGTAACCCTGTGGTTGAAGAGGAGTATAGCGGTGACCAGCTCGACAACCGGATCACCTCGGAATACAACGCCGACAACAAAATCATTCTCGAGGATCAGATCAAATACAGCAAGCAGTTTGAATATGAGTATTTCGACTAGTTCCGGATCTGTAAATGCACAACTGATGCCTGCCCTGTTCATTGGGCATGGCAGCCCGATGAATGCCATTGAGGATAATGAATTCTCACAAAGCTGGCAGGAGCTCGGAAAAAAGCTCCCGCCTCCCGAAGCGATACTTTGCATATCTGCCCATTGGGAAACCAACGGCACGTTTGTGACGTCGATGGAAAATCCAAAGACCATTCATGATTTCGGCGGTTTTCCCAAGACTCTTTTCGATGTACAATATCCAGCCCCCGGAAGCCCAAAACTGGCAGCCAGGGTCCGGCAGATGATCTCTACAACGGATGTTGGCTTAGATGAAACCTGGGGTCTCGATCATGGCGCCTGGAGCGTGATCAAACATCTTTACCCTGCTGCTGATGTTCCCATAATACAATTAAGTCTCGACCACTCGAAATCTCCTCAGTATCATTACGATTTGGCCAAAGAGCTGAAGGTATTGCGTTCTCAGGGCATTCTGATCCTGGGCAGCGGAAACCTGGTTCATAATCTTCGGATGATATCGTGGGAGCATGCCGACCAATATGAATACGGTTACGATTGGGCCATCGAAGCCAATGAAAAGATGAAACAGCTCATCGAACAGGGTGATCACAAATCACTCATCGACTATCAGTCGTTGGGTAAATCCGTTCATCTGGCAATCCCCACACCGGAGCATTTTCTACCGCTACTTTACATCCTGGCATTGAAAGGCAATGACGAACAGTTATCCTTTTTCAATGACAAGCCTGTGATGGGATCACTAACAATGACCTCATTGCAAATCGGTTAGCCCTGCAACTATCTCATCACCAGATTTTCGATAAAGAATTCCATCATCCTTTCGGAGTTCACTGAGGTATGACCCTGGTCGGGGCCTACCTGAACTTCAAAACTTTTTCGGGCCTTTTGAAGAGCAGCAATCAGCTGTAACGAATTAGAAGGATGCACGTTGTTATCAGCAGTTCCGTAATAGATCATCAGGTGTCCCTTCAGGTTCGGGGCATAAGTCATCACGCTGGCGGCGTCATATCCGGCCAGGTTATCTTCGAGCAGCCCCATGTTTCTTTCGGCATAGATATTATCGTAATTCCGGTAATCCGTAACGGCCGAGCAGGCGCAGGCCGCATGAAAAATGTCCGGAAAACGCAGCAAACAGGTAGCCGATGAGGTTCCGCCATAGGATGTACCATAGATTCCAACCTTTTCTTTGTTTACGTAAGATCTGCTGAACAGGGATTTTACCCCTTCGGCCTGATCATCCATTTCAACAATGCCGAGATGTCCGTAGAAGGGATCCATGAAACGCTTACCCCGGCCGGCCGCGCTGCGGGAATCGAAAGATGCGATCAGGAATCCATACTCGGCCATCGCATAAGGCGAATAGGGCGATGGCGTTGCAAACTGCTCGTTGGCTGCATTGGTTGCCGGACCGCCATAAACGGATACCAGTACCGGGTATTTTTTTGAAGGATCGAAATTCGACGGAAAATATAGAATGCCATGCAACTGAGTCTTACCGTCGGCTGCCGTGAAAGTGATCATCTCCGGTTTTTTCAATCCCAGTTCATTGTATTTCGTCATATCGCTTTTCGCCAGTTCAGCCAGTACTTTGCCTTTGATGCTCACCAGACGGGTCGACGGAGGAGTATCATGGGTCTGGATAATATCCACAAAGTATTTATTATCAGGCGATATCGATACACTGTGCAGATAAGCCGGATCCGTCAGGCGGATATCTCCTGTGCCGTCCAGTTTAACCCGATGAAGCTGCAATTTCATGTGATTTTCGCCGTCGCGTGCCATATAATACAGAAATCCACCCTCCTCATCGATTTTCACGATGCTGGCAATCTCAAATGGGTGGCTGGTGAGTGTAACCCATAATTTTCCGGTCAGATCACAGAGATAGAAATTCTTAAACCCGGTGCGTTCAGAGACCCATATAAACCGCTTATTATCTTTCAGATAGCGCATCATGGGAGAATTCTCGGTAAAGGTTGGCAGCCACTCCTCATGTACCACCGTTCTGCATTTACCGGTTTCGGGGTTTCCGGCTGCGAGTTCCATGATATCCTGTTTCCGGTTGGTCCGGTGGAACAGAACTTCAGTGCCGTCAGGGGTCCATTCGATATCATAAATGTAGTGTCCGACCACTTTCGTGTCGAATGGTTTGCCATCTCTGACATCCAGTTTGGTTATCTTTTTTGTTTGCAGGTCATAAACCAGGATATCGACTACCGGGTTGTTGGCTCCGACTTTTGTATAAGGCTCTGTTTCCAGAGAATCCTGAATTTTCAGTTGATTGTATTGCAGGTAGAAATCAAGCACTTTGCTCTCATCGAACCGATAGAAAGCCAGCTTTTTGCCGTCGGGCGACCACCACATAGCCGTATTCTGGCCGAGCTCTTCCCCATACACCCAACTTGCTGTGCCATATTTTATACGGTTCTGATCTGTTCCGTCGGTGGTGATGGCTTTCATCTCTGATCCGTCGGCATTGCCGAAATAGAGATTCCGGTTTTTATATTGAGCTTTGATCTTACCGTCGGGTGAGAGTGCCGATGTAAACTGCCTGCCCCGCTGTGGCCATTCTCCTCCGGGGCGCATTCCCTGACGTCCGCCCATGCGTCCGCCGGGGCCACCCGGACCTCCGGGTCCAGCTTCATTCGCAGGTATTTCCAGTTCAGTGGCTTTCAGTTTCCTGACATCATAGCTGAACTTTTTCCCGCCATATTGATATTCAAAAGTTTTACTATCATCCTGCCAGGTAACCCGCAGGGCACCAGACGTAAAAGTATTCCGCAACAACGGAAGCATTTTCTGGTACTGCTCATATCCAGGCATCTCCTTAATCCTGTCCTGTGCATTGACGACTATCCATGATCCGGCAGTGAGGATCAGACCGGCTGTAAAAAGCCAGCGAAAACCTGAGAATTTCGATAAGTTTTTCATTCCATCTGAATTAGGTTGTTTCAAAGATCGACAAAAACATGATTAAGAAACAGGTTCAAAAGCAGGTTTGGATTTCGAAACGCATAATTATACGCTTTACGGTGTTTTCAGCGAATCTCCTATCTTTGCGTCAATGCAAATCACTATTTATACCGATGGAGCGGCCCGCGGCAACCCTGGTCCCGGAGGGTATGGTGCAGTTTTGCAGGCGCCCGGACAGCGGAAGGAACTTTCGGCCGGATACCGCTTAACCACGAATAACCGGATGGAGCTCCTGGCGGTTATTGTTGCCCTGGAGGCCCTGAAAATACAGGGAAGTGACGTTACCATATACACCGATTCGCGCTATGTAGTGGATGCCGTCGAAAAAGGATGGCTGAAATCCTGGGTATCTAAAAATTTCAAGAATAAAAAGAACCCCGATCTCTGGATACGATTTCTTGAAATCTATAAAAAGCACCGGGTATCCTTTATCTGGATCAAGGGTCATGCAAATCATATTGAGAATGAACGGTGCGACCGGCTTGCCGTTGAAGCCTCGTTTGGAAAAGAACTGCTGACTGATCATGTTTATGAGGCTGAACATTCATCGGATAAGGGAAATCTTTTTTAACTTTCGCCCCGGAACGACACAATTCTGAAATACCTGAATAAATAAAAAAACCAGCTATGAATTTCAAGAAGCTAAATATCATAACCGGATGGATCGTATTTGCCATAGCATCAATTGTCTATCTGCTAACTATTGAGCCTACCGCTTCATTCTGGGATTGCGGTGAGTTTATCGCAACCGCCAAAAACATGGAAATCGGGCATCCTCCGGGAGCCTCTTTCTGGATGCTTTTGGGCAAATTCTTCTCTCTGTTTTCATTTGGGAATACAATGGCTGTTGCCAAAAGCATGAATGTGATGTCAGCACTTGCATCCGGCTTCACCATTCTGTTCCTTTTCTGGTCGATCACTCACCTGGCCCGTAAGATCGTCGGAAAATCCGAAGAGATGATGAGCAAAGGTGAACTGTTTGTCATAATGGGCGCCGGTGTTGTAGGAGCCCTGGCTTATACCTTCTCCGATTCATTCTGGTTCAGTGCCGTTGAAGCTGAAGTTTATGCCATGTCGTCGTTGTTCACCGCCGCAGTTTTCTGGGCCATCCTGAAATGGGAAAGCATCGCCGATGAGCCCGGGAGTAACCGGTGGCTGATTCTGATCGCTTACCTGATGGGAATATCCATCGGCGTGCATATACTTAACCTTCTTGCCATTCCGGCAATCGTTCTGGTTTACTATTTCAAGAAATTTCCGGTCACCCGCAAAGGAGTCATCTACGCCGTATTAGGCTCATTTTTATTGCTGGCCGTTCTCATGATCGTGGTCATTCAGTTTACGTTGAAAGTTGCTTCCTGGTTTGAGCTTTTCTTCATCAACACCATAGGACTGCCATTCAATTCAGGCGTAATCGTGTTCCTATTGCTCCTTGCCGGAGCTTTGGTTTACGCGATCTGGTGGAGCCATAAAAACGAAAAAGTACTCTGGAATACTGTTTTTGTCGGGCTCACTTTCATCATGATCGGTTATTCATCCATTTTGATACTCCCGATCCGGTCGGCTGCAAATCCTCCTCTCGACGAGAACAACCCTGATAACACCCTGAGCCTTCTGTCGTATGTTAACCGCGAGGTTTACGGGCAACGGCCGCTGGTTCACGGGGAATATTACAGTGCTCCGGTCAAAGAATACAAGGATGGCAAGAAAATGTACTACAAGAAAGACGGAAAATACGCCGTTGCCGATACCCGTACCGAATATGTGTACGACAGCCGGTTTACCACTTTCTTC
>JAQWAJ010000145.1 GCA_028707745.1 Bacteroidales bacterium
GTTATATTCTGATCCTGATCGGGGTGCAGGCCATTCTGGTGGGCGCTTACCGCCGGCGCGAGGCCCGAAAAAAAGAGGAGTTACTGCTGGAATTTCAGAAGAAAAAAGAGGAAGAACTTCAAAGTTATAAAATTGAGTTTTTCACCAACGTTGCACATGAGTTCCGGACTCCACTCACCCTCATCACCTCACATATCCATGCTCTGCTTGAGGATACCCGCAACACCGCTGAGAATCCGCGTTTGCTGAAGATCTTCAACAACAGTATCAAGCTTCAGAAGTTGGTTTTGGAAATCATGCAGTTCCGCAAGCTGGAAAAGGGCAAGGAACCGCTGACCGTTCAGCTGACCAAACCGGCCGAGCTGGTACGCGAAGTGATTTCAGACCTCGAGCTGTTTGCCCAACAGGGCAATATCCATTGCGAAGTGATCACTTCGGACCCTAACATCGTTTTTAATACCGATGCCGACAAGTTTCAGCGCATCATGACAAACCTGATTTCGAATGCCATTAAATACAATAAGCCGGGAGGATATGTGAGGGCCTTCATCAAACGCGATCAATCGGCTTTGACAGTTGAAGTTGAAGATAATGGAATCGGGATCAGGCCTGAGTTCATTCCGAATGTATTCGAGCCGTTCGGAATATCCTCGGCACGGAAAAAGGGCAGTTTCCCCGGTTACCGCTCCACCGGACTCGGGCTGGCTGTCACCAAAGGACTCGTAGAACTGATGAAGGGAACCATCACCTTCACCAGCGTACCCGATGAGGGCACACGTTTTACCTGCATTTTCCCGGATGTACACGAGCTGAGTCCCGAAGATGCACTCAATGAGCCTGCCGATGAATTGTACGGAGTGAGTTTTATGGATGAAGCCCCGGTAGATCTGGCGTTTGAAGGCACCGAACTTTCGGCGGGAAAACCGCTCATCCTGCTGGTGGATGACGACCCCGAGATTCTGATCGTCCTGCGGGATTTCCTTCAGTCGGATTACAACATCATTTTTGCTGCCGATGGACGTGAAGCCTACAACAAAATAATAGCAGACAAGCCTGATCTGATCGTTTCGGATGTGATGATGCCGGAGGTCGATGGCATAGAGCTTTGCCACATGATCCGGGAGAATTTCGATACCAGTCATCTTCCGGTCATCCTGCTGGCGGCCAAAGGAGAGATGGAAGACCGGATAGCCGGTTTGCAGGCGGGAGCCGATTCTTATATTCCAAAACCCTTCCACCCCGAGCATCTGAAAGTCAGGATTTCTAAGCTTTTGCAGGTACGCGCAAGCATCATGAGCCATTTCGGGAAACAGGACTACAACCCGGCGCTGGTGAAAGAGATCCCCGACCCGTTTTTCCAGAAATTGCTCAATTATATCGATGAGAATATCGATGATGAAACGCTCTCCTCTGAGAAGCTTTGCAGCAAGCTTGCCATCAGTAAATCATCACTTTACAACAAAACCCGGTCGGTGCTCGGCACCACTCCGCATAGCCTTATTTACCAACGCCGGTTGAGTAAAGCGGCCATCCTGCTGAATTCCACCGTGATGACGGTCAGCGAGATCATTGATCAAACCGGTTTTTCGAGCCGTACGCATTTCTACGAGCTCTTCGGCAAAGCCTATGGCTGTTCGCCATCGGAATACCGGAGTAAAAGGGTGGAATAGCGCGTAAGCCGGGTGATTTTGCACCCTAAAGGACACTTCCGGGAATAGAGCGGACGCCTTTTTATCAAATCCGGGCTAAGTTTGTTACTAACCTAAAACCCGGATATGGACATTGCAAAAAGATTCCCTAAAAACCCGCTGCTTCGCCCGTCGGATCTGAAACCCGGCATTGATGGCATGGAGATCACCTGCTTGCTGAATCCGGGTGTTTTCAGGTTCGATGGCAAAATATGGTTGCTACTCCGTGTGGCCGAAAGACCCAGGCAGATCGAAGGCAAAATCAGCTTCCCGATATATAATAGAGTTGGAGATATCGAAATACTCCATTTCGATAAAAACGATCCCGACCTCGACGCTTCAGATCCGAGGGTCATCAATTACAAAAAGAAAGATTACCTCACTACCCTCTCCTATCTGCGGCTCGTATGCAGCGAGGATGGCATTCATTTTTCGGAGCCGGCCGGATATCCCCCGATTTTCGGGAAAGGTAAACACGAAGGTTTCGGCATCGAAGATTGCCGGGTGGCCACCATGGCCGACGGATATGCCCTTTCATTCACCGAAGTCAGTGAATTCGGCGTTGGCGTGGGGCTCATCCGGACCACCGACTGGAAAAACTTTACCCGCGAGGGAATGATTTTCCCACCCCACAATAAAGATTGCGCGATTTTCGAGGAAAAGATCAACGGTAAATATTACGCCCTCCACCGGCCGAGCAGTCCCGAACTGGGTGGAAATTATATCTGGATAGCCGAATCCACCGACCTGATTCACTGGGGTCGCCATCAGTGCATTGCCACCGTTCGGCCCGATCATTGGGATTCCGTGCGTGTCGGAGCCGGCGGAGCCCCCATCAGAACAGAAAAGGGATGGCTCGAAATCTATCATGGCGCCAACAGCGATCACCGCTATTGTCTGGGCGCTTTACTGCTCGACCTCAATGATCCCACCAAGGTTCTGGCCCGCAGCGCTGAACCGGTCATGGAACCGACGCAGGTGTACGAACAGACCGGTTTTTTCGGCAATGTCGTATTCACCAACGGACACTATGTAAAAGGCGACGACCTCTATATGTATTACGGGGCCAGCGATGAAGTGATTTGCGGCGCCCGGCTCTCAATCTCACAAATTCTTTCAACCCTGATTTAAGCACCCGCACAGATGGCAAACAAACTGACCACCGAGTTCCGCTACTTCCTTTCAATGCCGCACAACATGCGGGTCCTGCTGATTACCAACATGTTGTACGCGCTGGTCTTACCGGTGGTGGAAATCTTCATGGCGGCCTACATCATGCGCTCGTTTTCAAACACCAGCTATGTGGCGATTTTTCAGGTGTCGATGTACACCGGCATTATCATCACCTCGCTGACCAACGGCTTTCTGCTGAAAAGCTTCAAAGTGGCGCATCTGTATAGTTTCGGTATCCTGCTGAGCGGTTTATCGATGGTGGGAATGATGTTTATCAAGGATATCTCGCTCGTCGGGCTGATCGTATCCGGTACGCTCATCGGCGCAGCATCCGGATTCTTCTGGACCAACCGCTACCTGATGGCCCTGAACACCACGAATGACGAAAACCGCAATTATTTCTTCGGATTGGAGTCGTTCTTCTTTTCGGTTTCCAACATTATCGTCCCGCTGGCTATCGGCGCGCTGCTGGCTTCGATCGACGGCAAGGAGCTATTCGGGATCACCTTCAATATTTACAAGGGTTACCGGATCGTAACCCTGATCGTGTTTGCGATCACCATTCTCGCCTGCTTTTCACTCGCCCGGGGCAAGTTTGTTAATCCGGTACAGAAAGATTTTCTCTTTTTCAGGTTCGATAAACTCTGGAACAAACAGATCCTGCTGGCAGCGCTGAAGGGACTCGTTCAGGGATTCCTGGTCACGGCCCCGGCGATGCTGATCATGAAATATGTGGGACAGGAGGGCTCGCTCGGCCTGATCCAGGGAATCAGCGGGGGCCTCACGGCAATCCTGGTCTATCTGTTGGGGCGGTTCACCAAACCCAAACATCGTATCGCTGTGTTTGGCGTAGGTATCATTATCTTCCTGGTGGGAACCGTCGTTAACGGTATCGAACTGTCGATGTTCGGCGTGATGGTTTTCGTCCTTTGCAAGGTGTTCTTCCAGCCACTCCACGACCTGGCCTACTATCCCATCATGATGAAGGTGATCGACGTGGTTTCAAAACGCGAAAACCGGAACCAGTACGCCTATATCCTGAATCACGAATTCGGGCTGTATGCCGGACGGGTTGTGGGACTTGGACTGTTCATCTTTCTGGCAATGAATGTTTCGGAAACTTTTGCCCTCCGTTATGCACTCATCATCGTTGCCGTGATTCAGGTACTTTCCATTCCGCTGGCAAAAAATATTATGAAACACTCCTATTCCGATAACAAATGACCAAACACAAATTGATATTACCGGCACTGTCTGTCCTGATCATTCTTTTCTCGTGCAGCAAACAGGTCAGCAACCCTGTGGCTCAATCCTCATTGCCGCGAATCGACCAGATGCCCGCACTGCCGCAACCGCTGAAAATCATCGACTGGCACAAGAAAGCGGTCCAGTTCGACAGCCTGGCCTACAATTTCAACAACCAGGCCTCCTATGGTTCACTGATCTGGCTCGATAGCTCCAGGCGCAATCTGGATCAGGTCACCTATGGATTATTCACCGTGATCGGGGATGTCAGACAGGGACCCTTAAAGAACAACGGTGAGTTCCACGAGGCGCTGAACACCTTGAATTCATTGGTGAGTGCCGGACTGCTCGGGATCGACAAGACCAATCAGAACGGGTATAATTTCGTGAAGATGGCCCAGAACTATTTCAACAGCGATACCCATTGGGATATCGTCATGAACAACACCAATCCTTCTGTGGCTATGGCGGGTGGCGGATATGGCCGCGACTGGTGGTACGATGTTTATCCCAATGTGTTGTATTACGGAGTTGCTGCACTTTTTCCCGATGTTGACCATACCGAATTTATCCAGCGCTCGGTAGCCGAGAAATTTTATAAAGCCGACTCGACATTAAACGGGAATTATGATTACTCCTATTTCGATTATGCCCGGATGGAGGGGATGCGCAATAACATCCCATACCAGCAGGATGCAGCCGGTGGCCACGCATGGGTTTTGCTTTCTGCCTATCACAAATTCGGAGATCCACGCTATCTGGCTGGTGCCAAAAGCGCCACCGAAGCGCTGGTAAACCAGAAAGAGAGCCGTTTCTACGAGATATTGCTCCCATTCGGGGCCTATACTGCCGCACGACTGAATGCTGAGCAGGGCACCCATTACGATGTAGCCAAACTGCTCAATCAGATTTTCGACGGATGCCAATCGAAGGACGGCCGGTACGGCTGGGGCGTAATTGCTGAAAGATGGGGCAATTACGATGTTTACGGATTACAGGGCAGCATCACCGATGGTGGCGGTTACGCGTTTTTCATGAACTCGGTGGCCATGGCCTGGCCATTGGTACCGATGGTAAAATATGAACCACAGTACGCTAAAGCGATCGGCAAATACATGCTCAATGCCGTGAATGCAGCGAGATTATTCTATCCCGATGAGATTGCCGATAAAAATCAGTGGTTACCGGAGCTGAAAGATCTGACCAACGGGATTATCGGATATGAAGGTCTCCGGAAAACCGACGACATGAACAATCCTGCCCTGAAGGGCATTTCGCCGGTCGCCATTGGCGATGGACCCAAATGGGTGGCCGGGCAACCCAAAGAATCGATGTTCAGTCTGTATAGCACCTCCATTGCCGGCGTTTACGGGGCCATTGTCAACAAAACCAGCGTTGATGGAATATTGGCGCTGAATTGCAATGTCACCGACTTTTATGCCGCAAATAAATATCCGGTTTACCTGTATTACAATCCCTATCAGGAAG
>JAQWAJ010000146.1 GCA_028707745.1 Bacteroidales bacterium
GACTCCATTAAGCAGGTTGAAGCCGAAAAGAGAAAGGCTGCCGAAATCGAAGCAGAGCGGATTGAAGCCGAGAAGGCCAAACAGGCCAAGCAGCAATCTCAGCTAAATGCCATTAAAGGCCGGATGGGGAAATCGTTTGGAGGAGCCTCGACCGGATCGGGCAGCACGGGTGAAGGTATAACCAAAGGTTCCGGAAATCAGGGCGATCCAACCGGTTCTGTAGATTCCAAAAATCATGGCCCCGGTGGAGGAAAAGGAGCCGGCGTCTCATTCAGTCTGAATGGCCGCAGTTTGGTGGGTTCTCTCGCAAAACCCGAATATGCGGTCAATGAATATGGCGATGTTGTGGTGACTATTACCGTGAACAAAGAGGGCGATGTCATCGCGGCCATCCCGGGAGCCAAAGGAACGACCACCACGAATTCCGTGTTATGGGAAGCTGCCCGGAAAGCTGCCATATCAGCAAAATTCAACAGAGTGACCAGTGCTGATGCTCCTTCGCAGAAGGGGACGATCACCTACAAATTCAAGCTGTACTAAAGGGCGAAGGGCGAAGGGCGAAGAGCTGAGAGCTAAGAGCATTTCCCTCGGAGCGTTGTCACCGCCGCGAAGGCGGGGGCCCCGTCCCAAACCGCGAAAGCTTTTTGGAGCGTTCCCCTTGCAAACCACAATGGCTGATTACTCCCGAACCACCCTGGCAACCCTGGTTGCCGTACCTGACACAACTTTTATCAGGTAAACACCTTTGGGTTCATTGCTGATATCACATTGTTTCAGAGTGGTACCCTGACCGCAGGAAATGCTTTCTGAAATGATCAGGCGACCGCTCAGATCCATTACGGTGAACTGAACCTGGCCGGTAAGGCTGATCTCGGCGGCAAATCTGCCGTTCGTAGGATTTGGGAAAATTTTTAGGCCATCAGCAACAAGCGGTTTGTCGGAACTGCTGTTGGTATAACTGGGCGCCCAGGTAGTGGTGTAGAGCCCCCGCCCATGTGTCGCCGCCAGAACAACATTGTCCGATTTTCTGAACTTCAGCATATCGATCCTGACATTGGCCAGTCCGCCATTGTCGGGGCTCCAGATAATGTTCTGTGCCAGAATGTTGTCGGTTGTCCAGATACCGGTTTCAGTGGCTAGCATAACCTGCTTGCCTGATTTGGGATGGAAAATGCCCCATCGGATAGGCATGTCGGGAAGATTGGACTCAACATTCCTCCAATTGGCGCCGCCATTTACCGTCAACCAGACTGAGGCTACCCCGTAATTGGAGAATGTAACCAGCAAAGTATCTTCAGATCCGGCAATGTCGATTGAGGAAATATTTGCAGTCGGAAACGTCTCCGGGGTCATGTCAGTAAGCGTTCCGGTATCCAGCGCGTCAGCATATTTAAACAGTTTTCCGGCTTCGGTTCCGATATAAACATTTGGTTTGTGCACGGGAGAGGTCTCCGACCATTTGATATTTGAGTAGGGTACAACCGATTTTGTTCCAAGCGCTATTCCGGTATTGCTCCCGGAGATATTATTGGTAGAAATGGTCAGAATATGCAGCCGGTTTAAAAAATCGAGCTGTTCATTGGCACCGTTGGCAAAAAGGACATTATCCATCCAGTCATAATCCATGGGATTGACAAAGGTTCCGGATCCTAAATCTTTATATCCGACGTTTTGGGGATCACTTCCCAGGGCTCCGGAATAAAGATATAAGGCATTGTGATAAACAGTTGTGATCTGTATCGAAGGCTTATCCTGATCGATAAAACAGAGCGCTCCGTCACCACCTGACAGCATATCGGTAAAAGTCGGGATTTTACCGCGTTTGTAAAACATGGTCCCGTTGTCTTGTAAACCACCTATGAAATGGATGGATCCGGCTTCGGGATGTATGGCGCATGAATAATACTGAAGGGTACTGTAATTGTTGGCAACTTCGAAGAATTTCATATCCTTATCCGGCGCGCTGGCGGTCCGGGTGCCGAAAACCCCGCCATCGGTACCGATATACAATTCGCTGTCAGATCCCGGCTTATATTGAATCACATGAATATCGGCGTGAACATAATTGACGGATCCGTTCCCATACATTTCAGCCCAATTGGACTGTTTGGTCCAGGAAGTTCCTCCATTGGTCGTCCGGTAGGTGTCCATTCCGCCCAACCAGATTACATTGGGATTTATCGGATTAACAGCAATTGCAAATGCATGCCAGGCTAATGGAGCAACACCAAGGGGGACGGTGAGCTCTGACCAGGTAGCCCCTTTATCGGTGGTTTTTAAAACGAACTGGCATCCATATCCGATAAATTCATCGTCCCTGACATAACCCGATGCAACAATCGCATACACGATATTGGCATTTGACTGAGCTTTTGCCAGCATGACCCGGCCGGGATATTTATTAATGGTTTCAGCCAATATTTTTTGCTGATAACTGTTGTTCACGGTCCAGCTTAATCCGTCTGCGGAAACCAGGATGCAGGCTGCACCTGACCGGTCATTGTCGGAACCATCGTTTAATACCCCATAAGTGGTCCCGATGAATATTTTAGAGCCGTCAGCATTGGTCTCGATATCAGAAGGTGCATAAGAATAGTTTGTACCCGGAATGTTAGGGAGAACCTGGGTCCATGTATTGCCATGATCTATAGATCGGTAGAGTCCGTTGGTAGGGGTAGCCTGGTGCGTGGCGCCCTTGTAAATCCCCGAAACCACACCGGCGTAAATTACGCTCACTCCTGATTCATTTCGTACCAGGATATCGGTTACATAGGGCCAGTTTTGGGTGGATGGCATCGGGTTCCAGGTTTGGCCGCCGTCAGTTGACCGCATGATGCCGGTGCCGTGGCCCGATGATTCACGGTAGGTGATCATGGCGGTTTGGCTTTCGCCTGTACCTACATAAAATGTTTGTTTGTTATTGGGATCATAGGTCATACAGCTGATTGCCAGATTCGACCAGAAATCATTGACCGGAGTCCAGGGTTCGCCTCCGTTGGGATCTGCATTATACCAGAGACCACCGGTGACGGATCCGGCCCATATTTTTGTTTTGTTGGCATCATTCGGGTCAAACATGATGGTGCGGGTACGACCTCCCATATTGGTCGGATGGGCCATCCAGGTTAGTTCATTCATCCCTGATTTCAAACTTTCGAGGGCGTCAGTCACCCGGTTGGCGGCCAATACACGCTCACCTGGCACTGCCTTGAGCGCGGGATCCAGGGTCTTTACATACTCCTGGAATGCTGCCTGGTCAGGACGATCGGCCTCCTCTTTTCCTGATTCCTTACTTTTGGTGGTTTCTCCTTTGGGCAAGCCTTTATATTCAGAAACAAGAAATTTTTCATAGTCCGAGCGTACTCTGTTTTTTTTTGTGCAACTGTTCAGACAGCAGCAAACAACCAGGCTGGTTATGCCCAGAGATAGGACGAGGGAGGTTTTGCGGTTCATGGGGTAGGGTATTAGGTTTCGGGTTTCGGGTATCGGATTTCGCGTTACGCGTTACGCGTGACGCGTAACGAAAAAACAGTAGAGGCGGAATATTATATCCGCCTTTACTGAATTATCTTCTTATGACGCAAACATGGGCAATCCGCCCATCATAGCATTAACTTCTTTCCTGGTTTTCAGGATCAGGTTCTCATTATCTATATCGGTAGTGACCCTGTCGATAAGGTCCGCAATGCTGTCCATCTGATTTTCTTTCAATCCCCGGGTGGTAATAGCCGGAGTGCCGACTCTCAGACCTGAAGTCTGGAAAGGTGAGCGGGAATCGAAAGGAACCATGTTTTTATTTACCGTGATATCTGCTCTTACCAATGCATTTTCAACTTGTTTTCCTGTGATTTCCGGAACTTTGGTCCGCAAATCGATCAGCATGCTGTGATTATCAGTTCCTCCTGAAATCACTTTGTATCCCTTGTTCATGAATGCCTGCGCCATAACGGATGCATTCTTTTTTACCTGGGTCTGGTAAATTTTGAATTCGGGGCTGAGCGCTTCACCAAAAGCAACTGCCTTGGCGGCGATAACATGTTCCAGCGGTCCGCCCTGGACACCCGGGAAAACTGCGGAATCCAGTAGTGATGAGATTTTTCTGATTTCACCTTTCTTGGTGGCAATGCCCCATGGGTTTTCAAAATCCTTTCCAACCAGGATAATTCCACCACGTGGGCCACGAAGTGTTTTATGCGTTGTAGAGGTAACAATGTGTGCATATTTCACCGGATTGTTCAGTAAACCTGCAGCAATCAGTCCGGCAGGATGCGCCATGTCGATCATCAGAATGGCTCCGATCTTATCAGCTATGGCACGCATCCGTTCGTAATCCCATTCCCTGGAGTAAGCCGACGCTCCGCCAATGATCAATCTCGGTTTTTCACGGAGGGCAACTTCTTCCATCATTTCATAATCAACCCGCCCAGTCTCTTCTTTAACCCCGTAAGATACCTGACGATAGAGAATACCCGAACTGTTCACCGGTGAGCCGTGTGAAAGGTGACCGCCATGCGATAGGTCGAGGCCCATGAAGGTGTCGCCCGGCTTCAATACCGTGAGCAAAACAGCCATGTTTGCCTGTGCTCCTGAATGGGGTTGCACATTTGCATAGTCGGCATCATATAACTTTTTTAACCGGTCAATAGCCAGCTGTTCGGTTTGATCAACCACTTCACATCCGCCATAATAACGGTGCCCCGGATATCCTTCGGCATATTTGTTGGTCAGCACTGAGCCCATGGCTTCGAGTACCTGGTTACTTACAAAATTTTCTGAGGCAATCAGTTCAATTCCGTTCTGCTGTCTTTCCTGCTCTTTTTTAATCAGATTAAAAACTTCGTCATCTCTTTTCATAACCAATGAATTATACTAAATTTAATTATGGGCTAAAGATATGGATTCCCCATGAATTGGCGGGTGGCGCATTTTAAAAATTAGGTTAAATGGGGCTAACCTAATTTTACAACGGTTAACTTTAGCGCTTTCTATGAATGGATATGGTGCAAAAGAGTAAGAAACGATATAATCTGTTGGTTAGATTTCTGCGCTGGCGGATACGGAAGGTCTCGAACCGGAATTTTTTCCTGGTAGCTGCCATATTTATCGGGCTGTTCTCGGGATTAGCCGCGGTAATTATGAAAAATGCGGTTCATCTGATCCGGACCCTGCTGACACATGGATTTACCGCTGAAATGCACCATTTTCTTCTGGTTGTATATCCGGCAGTTGGAATTGCTTTGGTTGTTTTCTTAGTGAATTATGTATTAAAGGTTAGAATCGGATTAGGCATACCCATTATCCTGCACGCGATTTCGGGAACTAAAGGGGCCATTAAGCCGCACCACATGTTTTCTTCAGCCTTGACGAGTACTTTGACAGCGGGTTTTGGTGGATCGATCGGGTTGGAAGGACCGGCTATCCTGACCGGAGGCGCCATAGGTTCCAATCTGGGGCAAATGCTGCACATGAATTATAAGCAGGTAATACTACTGATCGGTTGTGCGGTAACCGCAGCGCTGGCTTCCCTGTTTAAAGCGCCGATCGCGGCAATCATCTTTACCATTGAAGTGCTGATGCTCGATCTG
>JAQWAJ010000147.1 GCA_028707745.1 Bacteroidales bacterium
CATATTCGACCGGCAGGCCAGCTCAACCACGTCGGAGTATCTTTGCAGAAGATTCAGGTACCTTCCGGTATAGAGCCCTGTGCCCAGTGACATAATCCGCCCCCGGTCGGGCCCCCACGACCCGGCTGTATTGTTCCATTCCGTAATGCCAATCTTGATGGCATGGTCAGGTTATGAATTTCTGATTATTCGTGAAACTTCATTCAGACTTGCCTCATGATCGGCCAGCTCGGGGGAATAGTGGTGCGGGCAAAGAATATCGAGATATTTTCCGGATACTCTTAGGATTTCCATAGAAGGTGCCGAAGACAGGATTATCGCATCGGGGCAAACTTCTCTGATCACCCGGCCGAATGCAGTGCTGCCGGTAATGTATTCCTGATCACCCCGCTCGTTGCCAATTTGCCAATACTGAACATGGTATGGTTTCGGATGCCCGTTTGCTGCCCGAATCTTACCCCATTTGGTGTCGGGAGTGCCGTTGCAATATTCGATCAGATCCCTGGCACACTCCGGGCCTTCCATAAAACTGATACAAATCAGTGGCTCAGCTTCGACCAGTTCGCAGAATTGGAGAAACTCATCCACTCCAACGTCATTCGGATCGATCCTGCCCCAATACCAGTTGCGGAACGGTACACGCAGATCGCGGCTGCCGATGCCGTTTTTCCATTTGTAGCCACCCGGATCGACAATCGATCCGCCCCACCGGATCACAGTAGGGTGGGCAGCCTTTACCACCTGGGCAACGTCAGGTCTCCAGCCCTTCAGATTGTCTCCGGGCATCAGTGAGATTTTGTCGATCCACAGGTTGCCCGAACCATTGACGGAAAGCCTGAAAACAGCCCGGTCGGTGGTTCCCGTAGAGGTGATTTCACATTTTTGTTTGGCCCATCCGGAATTGCTTTCCGCCAGTTTTGCCGATCCCAGTATCGTCCGGGTCCCGTCAGGATTCAGAAACTCCAGGGAAACCGTTACTTTCAGATGGGGGCTATTGGTTCTGAAGTAGCCTTCGAAGAGGTACTTCATCCCTTTTTTCACGGCAAGTCCGGATTGAATCAGAGCCGCATTTTCCTCTTTCCGGGTGGTCAGCCGGGCAGACCGGGAGCCATTGAACGGCATAACCGTGTCGTAACTCCAGGTGGCGGAATGATCCCATTCGCGGTCACAGAAATTCGGTTCGCCGAGATAATAACACCACCGGCTGGCCTTCTCAACACCTTCGAAATTCCGGTCATTCAGCATTTCAGCCCACATCCCCGGGACCAGATCGTCGAGCAGCTCGATAAAACCGCCATAGATCATGGGATTGATGCGCCCGGCATGCAAAGGCTTATCAGAAATTTTTACCAGGGTCGGGGGCTGAACAGCCTTCTGGCCGGAGCAAACAACCGTGGTTACTGTGAATAGCAGAATGGTGATTAGCAGTGATAGAATTGGTTTCATGAGGATCGCAGGTTAAAAAGGCAGCTAAATTTATAATAATCGAATCATTTTTAAAATCGGTCTGCCTACATTCTATGAAAGCCAACTTTTTACTGAAATTTAACCTTATGGTAACATTACGGATATGATAGGATAACATTGGATCAGTTTCTTTGAAAAAAAATCAGGCAACGACTGCGACACCTAATTAATTTTTTCACGATGGATTCCATGTTGATCATAGTAATTGCAACCGTAGGCGCAGCCCTGATTTTCGACGTCATCAACGGTTTTCATGATTCTGCAAACTCGATTGCCACCGTTGTTTCCACCCGGGTGTTGTCGCCTCGTTTGGCTGTTCTGTGGGCCGCTTTTTTCAATTTCATCGCCATGTTTGTGTTTGCCCCGAAAGTGGCGGATACCATCTCCAAAATTGTCATTATCGACCCAACCAACAACGTTTTCATTTATGTGGTTCTGGCCGGGTTGCTGGGTGCTATTGTCTGGGATCTGATTACCTGGTGGTTCGGACTTCCGACCAGTTCTTCCCATGCGTTGATTGGCGGACTCACCGGGGCCGGACTGGTTTATAAAGGACCTGACATCATCAGGTGGGAAAAGATTGTGCAAACCTCTGCCTTTATTCCGTTGGCTCCATTGATTGGATTTGTGATCGGGTTTGCCATCATGCTCATTGTTTACTGGTGCTTCAGAAAGTGGTCGCCACGAAGGGTTGACGGATTGTTTCGCAAGGGTCAGCTTCTTTCTGCAGCCATGTATTCACTGGGTCATGGTGGAAATGATGCCCAGAAAACCATGGGAGTGATTGTGGCTTTGTTGGTGGCGGCTGGTATGTTTGATCCCTCGCGCCAACTCTCGCTTAATAGCTGGGACACCCTTTGGATTATCCTGGCCTGTCATCTGGCTATGGCAATCGGTACCGCAATTGGTGGATGGAGAATCGTTAAAACCATGGGCATGAAGCTGACCAAACTGAAACCGGTGCACGGTTTTTGTGCCGAAACTGCCGGAGCGTTCACCATCTTTTTTGCAACCAGCGTGGGTATTCCGGTTTCAACCACGCACACCATAACCGGATCCATTATCGGGGTCGGTTCTGTCCAGAGCTTTTCGAGTATCAAATGGCTGATTGCCTTCCGTATGGTGGTTGCCTGGGTGCTCACCATCCCGGCGGCAGGATTGATCAGCGCAATCAGTTTCTGGATCATCAGGTTAATCAGTCCGGCTTTCTGATCTGCATTGATGCACCGGCAATAAAAGGAACTCTTACCAGCTACCAGAAGTAGGCATAAAGGGAAACAATAATCACTACGATCCCGATTGCGCCGATCAGGAATTTCTTGTCAGTATTAAAGAGGTCGAGGTCAATATCGTATGATTTTGCATCTTTTATTCCCGATTTGGCATCGGTAAACATGATGATCGACAGGAAGCCCAGCATGAAGGTCGTCATGAAAATGGAATGGAATCCCAGATGGCGCAGGCTGCATCCGAAAATGTCAGTTGCCCAGATAATACCGGCCGTTAAGGTAATGCCAAAAGCTATGGCGAATGCCCAACCGGCAGTGATCAGCCGTTTCTGGTTTTTTTCTGATAGTTTTTCGGCTTTTACCTGATGTTTGTCGGTCAAAGTAAGGAACACAGCCAGGGAAATCAATATCATGCATACATAGCCCATTCGAATGATGAAGGGTAAATCGGGCAGTGCCAGTTTCATGATAATGCCGATTGGTAATGTTGCAATGGTTGTCCATAAAGCGGCCCGGTTTGTGGCGCGTTTCCAAAGAATACCCATGCCAAATACCACTACGACACCGGGATAGATAAACCCGGTATATTCCTGGATGTACTGGAATGCCTGGTCGAGGCCGCCCAACAGCGGTTTGGCCGCAACCATCGCAATGACCAAAGCAGCCAGAGCTGAGATACGACCCACTTTTACCAGTTGTCTTTCAGTGGCCTTTTTATTAATCAACGGTTTGTAAATATCCAGGGTAAAAATCGTGGAGGTTGAGTTCAGCATCGAAGCCAGCGATGAAACCACGGCGGCAACCAGTGCGGCAAAAGCCAGACCGCGGATACCGGCGGGTGCAAAGTTTCGCAGTAACCAGGGGTAGGCATCATCGGCACGCTCAATGGTGCCGTTCAGGCCGACCAGGTTTTGCTGCAGATCAGGATGGTTGAACAATACATAAGCAACGATACCCGGAATGATCACAATGATCGGGATTAAAATTTTCAGGTAACCGGCGAAAATTAAACCCCGTTTGGCTTCGGCCAGGTTTTTGGCAGCCAGACCTTTCTGAATAATATACTGGTTGAAACCCCAATATCCGATGTTGGTCAGCCACATCGCCCCGAATATTACGGCCAGTCCCGGCAAATCTTTAAAGAATGTGGGAGAAATTTTCTGGTCGATAATCATATTGAAATGCAGATCGCCGGGTGCTTGTCTTACTTTTTCAAGGATCGTTGCAAAACCATGAAAAGCATTGCCGTCGCCAACAGCGGCCAGTGCAAAGAATGCCGTAATTAAACCGCCGCCAACCAGAAACACTACCTGAATGACATCGGTCCAGGCCACAGCTTTCAACCCACCGTAAATAGAATAGATACCGGCGAAAATCAACAAACCGGGAACTCCGTATGCCATGGGAATACCCAGGATTTGCTGCATGGCTATAGCACCCAGCCAGGCGACCGAGGTGAGGTTGACGAAAACATAAACTAACAGCCAGAAAAAGGAGAAGAAAAAGCTCACTCCCTGTCCGTATCTTTCCTTGGCCAGTTGGGGCATGGTGAATATTTTCTTTTCGATCATCTGGGGAAGCAGATATTTGGCAACCAGAATCAGGGTTATTGCAGCAAGCCACTCATAGGCAGCGATTCCCAGACCAATTCTGAAACCGGAACCCGACATGCCGATAAAATGTTCGGCTGAGATGTTGGCAGCGATCAGGGAAGCTCCGATTGCCCACCATGATAATGTTCCGCCGGCCAGAAAATAGTCTTTGGAGTCTTTTTCTTCTCCCTTCTTGGTTCTGGATAGCCAAAGCCCTAAACCAACGATTAATATGGCATAACCAATAAATATCAGATAATCAATGGTGGTAAATCCTGCGTTCATAATTTATTATATATCAATTAAATAAATGAAGTAAAGGGTTAATGATAAAACCAGCTACCTAATGGGTAGCAATAGTAATAAATTGATTGTTAAATCAAATGTTTGCTAAAGGATTTTAGATAATCGGATTTGGGAAGGGTTTACGATATCCGGATATCGAACCGGGTGCCGCCTTCCTCTTGATTGGCAAACTGAAAGGAGAAGCCGTGGTTGATCAGAATCTCCCTGACCAGCGTGAGGCCGATACCCTGGCCATTGGCTTTGGTGGAGAAAAAGGGAGTAAAGAGTTTTTCAAGTGCTTCGGGAGTTAGACCGGGGCCGTTATCACAGATGCTGATACTGATGGGATCAGCACCTGTTTTGATCGTCAGGGTTCCATTGGTACCGATGGCTTCTATCGAGTTTTTGATCAGGTTGATAAAAACCTGTTCCATCTGGCTCTGATCCGCCAGAAGCTGCGGCGAGGATGTCGTAAGATCCAACCTGATTTTGATATTGTTTTCTGATAAGACCGGTGTAAATGAATTGATTACTGATTGGATCGATGCATTCAGGTCAAAGGATTCCTTTTCCGGTTTAGGCAGTTTGACCACATCAGAAAAGTTGGTCATGAAACGATTCAGGCGGTAATTGCGCTGAACGGCCACTTCCAGCATCCGGATCACTTCATCCTGTTCAGCGGTCACGATGGTCTCGCGGTTATCCAGCACAGTCATCAGGATGGAATTAACCGATCCGACGGTATTGTTAACCTCGTGGGCCATCATCCGGATCAGTTTGCCATAAGCCGCTCGCTCGGCCTGACGGATCTCCTCGGAGAACTCCTCGATGATATAGAACGGATGTTTGAAGCCGTGGTCCATAAAGAACAGCTTACGGCACAGGTATTTTTGCCCATCGGTGAGGTCGATGATCCGTTTGTCCTGAAAATTCAGGGTCAGCAGCTGGGCGATGACCGGGCTCTTCAGTTCCTGGATCGGGGTTCCCGGATAAGGGCCTGGAGGGATTCCT
>JAQWAJ010000148.1 GCA_028707745.1 Bacteroidales bacterium
AGAGCGACTGATCATTGACCGAGATACTGTTGAACGAGGGATTCAGGATATCCCTTAAGATGGCAGAAGTTCGGTTTAGTTCCCCTAATACGAGGGTAGGAGGTTCCACGGACTTGATGTCCTGGAATATGGATTCCCACCTTTCTACCAAAGATTTTAATTCCGTATCGAGAACGGCTACTTTTCGCTCTTTGGCCACGGTTCTGACGATAACACCATAGTTTTTAGGTTTGATCGAGAGAATTAACCGTTTCATCCTGTCTCTTTCTTCTTCAGATTTGATTTTTGTGGACACAGAAACCTTATCTGAAAAGGGTAGAAGCACCAGGTTACGGCCAGCCAGAGATATTTCGCTGGTCAGTCGTGGTCCTTTGGAAGCAATGGGTTCTTTGGCGACCTGTACAAGAATGATCTGACCTGACTTTAGCAAGTTGTTGATCTTGCCATGTTTATCGATGTCAGGATCGGTCCGGAACTTATCCAGAACCGGGACCTTGCTCTTACGGTTAAGAGCCTGGTTCAGGTACTTGTTCAGGGATTGGAACTGTGGTCCAAGATCCAGGTAGTGAAGGAAGGCATCTTTTTCATATCCGACATCAACAAATGCGGCATTCAATCCGGGCATGATTTTCTTAACCTTACCCAGATAGATATCACCTACCGAAAACTGGATATTAGATTTTTCCTTGTTGAGTTCAACCAGCTTTTTTTCTTCAAGGAGAGCAATAGCTATTTCGCTTGTGCTGGCATCGATGATCAATTCATTACTCACAACTCGTAATCTTTTGGGAGAAGAGTAAATGTAGAAACTGTCTTTCCAATAAACAGCATAAACCTAAAGAGATACTCCTTAGGTTTACGCTGTGCAAATTTTTTAAAAGACTATTTCTTTTTCTTATGGCGATTCTTCCGCAGGCGTTTTTTCCGCTTGTGCGTTGCCATCTTATGTCTTTTGCGTTTTTTTCCGCTTGGCATGTTAAATTCAATTTATTAATACAGAACTACTTTTTCTTTCTAACCTGATCTTTAACCTTTGCTACGAAAGTTTTGGCTGGTTTGAAGGCAGGGATGAAGTGTTGCGGAATGATGATAGTGGTATTCTTTGAGATATTACGGGCGGTTTTTTCGGCTCTTTTCTTTACGATAAAACTACCAAATCCCCTCAGGTATACATTATTACCATTAACCAACGAGGTTTTAACTGTGCCCATGAAGGCTTCAACTGTTTTCTGGACAGCAACTTTTTCAATACCAGTGTTCTTGCTGATTTCGTTTACAATGTCTGCTTTAGTCATCTCTATAAATACTTTAATTATCAACTAATTACAATCGGTCTGCAAATATATATCTTTTTCTCTAATAATCTTTCACTGGATATTTTTTTTTTCTTTTTTTTCCATTTGGCTGGTAAACATGCATATATATAGGGTGGAAGATGATCCGGCCGGTCATATCCAATTCTGAAGTTTTGTAACTTGGGAATAGTTCGTATTTTTAATCATCAATTAATATTTATACAAATGTCTGTAAATAAAGCGATTCTTGTAGGAAACGTCGGCAGGGACCCTGAAATTCGTCACCTGGAGGGGGGGATTTCAATAGCCCGTTTTACTCTGGCAACATCCGAGTCATACAAAAATAAGTCCGGCGAACTCGTGAAAAACACTGAGTGGCACAATATTGTGGCCTGGCGGCAGCTTGCTGATCTTGCGGATAAGTATATCCGTAAGGGGAGTCAAATATACGTCGAGGGCAAGATTACCAATCGTCAGTATGACGATAAGGATGGCAATAAGAAGTATATTAGTGAAATTGTCGCAGACAACATTCGTCTTTTAGGCCGTAAGGAGGATTCTTATACCGCACCCGCCGGAAACGGTTCTGCACCTGCCGGAAACGGTTCTGCACATGCCTCATCGGAATCTGCACCATCGGGTCCGGCACCTGAAGAGATGGATCTGCCTGCTGACAGCGATGATTTACCTTTTTAATCGTAGGGCGGCACTGATTTGAACCTGAATCTGATCATAGAATTACTGGTCATACTGTTGTTATTGGCAGCTTCTGCTCTGATTTCAGGAGCAGAAGTTGCTTTTTTTTCAATCGGGCCCAATGAGCGCGACCAGCTTAAGATAAAAAACAGCAGAAAGGCAAAGAACATCCTTGCACTGCTTGGTGTTCCGGAGGATTTGCTGGCCACATTACTGGTGAGTAACAATTTGATAAACATCGGTATTATTATTCTTTCAACCTGGATAACTGACTCTTTGCTTACTTTTCCCGACCACCCGGTCCTGAAATTTGTTATTCAGGTGGTGGTGATCACCTTTGTTTTATTATTGATTGGTGAAGTATTGCCAAAAATCTATGCCACGAGGCACTCGCTACGCCTTGCTCAGGTTATGTCGCTACCGGTTACAACGCTGGAACGTATTCTCCGGCCCGTAAACAGGGTGCTGATTGGCTCAACATCTTTAGTCAGAAAGAGACTGAAAGACCAGAGTCCTCCGCTTACCATGGATGAACTGTCGGAGGCATTAGTCCTTACCGGGCCTGAACTGATCGAAGAAAAAAAGATACTTAAGGGAATAGTAAGTTTCGGCAACATTGAGGTCGGCGAAATCATGAAACCCAGGGTTGACATATATTCTCTGGATATCAAAGAGCCTTTCAGGGTCATCCTTGACCGAATGATTGAATATGGTTACTCCAGATTTCCTGTTTACCAGAATAACCTCGACGATATACGTGGGATTATCTATGTCAAGGATTTACTTTCCCATATCCAGGAAACGAATTCGTTTAGGTGGCAATCCCTGATCAGGCCTGCTTTTTTTGTTCCCGAAAACAAGCATATCAATGACCTTCTTCAGGAATTCAGGCAGAATAAAATGCACATGGCTATTGTAGTGGATGAATATGGCGGTACTTCGGGTCTGATTACTATGGAGGATATTCTGGAAGAAATTGTAGGTGAGATCAGTGATGAATCCGATGAAGAAGACCTCTTAGTTCAGAAACTCGGGGAGAAGTTATTCCTTTGTAACGGAAAGATCAGTTTGCATGATCTGATCAAAAAGCTTGATTTGGAAGAAACTTGTTTTGACGAAATCAAAGGAGGGTCAGAAACTCTTGCCGGACTGATTCTCGAGATCAGGGGAGAAATTCCTGAAACCGGAGAAAAGATTCATCTGAATAACCTTACGTTTGTGATCAGGAGCCACGATGACCGTAGAATCAAGGAAATTGAAATTGAAATCGAATAAGGGATCATGAAGTTCAACCGTATCAATGAACTTGTTGTATTTGCTTTTATCCTTCTGATAGTTGGATGTTCGAGGGATTATTCCCCCAAACCCAGGGCTTATTATCGGATCGATTTACCTGAAAAGGAGTATCAAACGCTTACCGGTGATTTCCCCTATCGGTTCGAATACCCTATTTATGCCCGGATTAATCAGTATAAGGGGCAATGGCAGGGGTCTGATACCTCTGATTACTGGATCAACGTTGAATTTCCGCAGTTTAAGAGCCGTGTTCACCTGACCTATAAAACAGTCAGAAAGAACCTTGGTCCTATGATCGAAGATGCTCATAATTATGCCTATAAGCACAGTGTTAAGGCAGATGCCATTATCCAGTCGGAGTATATCGACAGTATCAATAAAGTATATAGTGTGCTTTTTGATATCAAAGGGAATACAGCTTCGTCGGTTCAGTTTTATGCAACTGACAGTGTGCATCATTTTCTTAGGGGGGCTTTGTATTTTGATTGTGAACCCAATAAGGATTCATTGGCTCCCGTAAGGGATTTTTTGCGCATCGATATCATTCGGATGGTCGAATCACTTACCTGGACGAATAAGTCGGAAAAATGATATTACCTTACCTCAATAGCCTGAAAGGCAAAAAGAAAGCTTTTGCCTGGTTGATAGATCCTGATAAAAGCAATGATGATCACATCAAATCACAACTGACCGTAGCGGATGATAACGGCGTAGATTTGATTTTTGTCGGGGGAAGTCTGACCTTCAAACAGGTTGATCATGTTATCATGCAGATAAAATCTTTTACAAAGATACCTGTGGTTCTTTTCCCGGGATCGCCACTTCAGTTAAGTTCTGCGGCAGATGCTGTTTTGCTGCTTTCTCTGATCTCCGGGCGAAATGCGGAATATTTGATTGGAAACCATGTCATAGCGGCTCCATTTTTAAAAGAATCCGGATTGGAGATCATACCGACCGGGTATATGCTGATTCATGGAGGACAGCAAACTTCAGTTTCCTACATGAGCAATACTCAACCGATTCCGTCTGATAAACCGGACATTGCGCTGGCAACGGCTATGGCTGGTGAAATGCTTGGACTCAAAACCATCTATCTGGATGCCGGCAGTGGTGCTTTGAATCCGGTTCCGATGAATATGATTACCCCGATTGCTTCAGCAATTGATTTGCCGGTTATCATAGGAGGAGGAATCCGAACTTCAGATGATATCCGAAATGCCTATACCGCCGGAGCTGATGTGGTAGTGGTGGGAAATGCAATTGAAAACAGCCTGACCCGTTTGGCGGAACTGATCGTTGAGCGCGATAGGTTCAATACCTGAACGGCGAAATCTCCAGACCGATACTGAGCGCCGGAAGGTCGTGTTCCCAGGAGGATTCCAGCAGCCGCGATAAACGATAGGAAGCCATCAGGCTGATCCTGTCGAAACCAAACCGTACCATCGCTTTATAAGAGAAAGAGTTAACCCCGCCGATATCTGAACGGGTCGTTTTATGGGTCGTTAGCAAGCTGTTGCCATTCGTTTCAATATTGTCTTTGGTAATCAATTGACTGGCGATGGATTTTTCAGCAATCACGCCGGCATCAATGTATCTGCCCAGATAGTCGCCCCGCTGTCCCAATCTTACTCTCACCAATATTCCTCCAAACAGGCCGGTGTTCCTCACCGATTGAAACTGATGTATCAGGGTATCCGGAAAATTCTTACCCGTTTGTTGGCCGATGTTGAAAAAGTTGAGGTTGATACCTGCTTCGGTGACCAGGGCAATCGGTTGCGTAATTTTCAGCTTGTAGCGAAACCCCAGCGAAAACGTACCCGTCAATAGCTGATTGGTCTGGATGACTGTTGGTTGATCCACGGGAAAGCTTAACGACAGGGAAGCAAACTCATGAAAGAAATGCTTGCGGTTCGGGCCAAAATCCGGATGACTGGTCAGCTTGCCGGGCCATTTTTCAAAAATAAGGTCCTGCGCGAATGCGTTTGTGTTGATCAGGCTGATGATGAACAGAAAAATGACGCCAGTAGCTATTTTTTTTCTTCCCATACCTTTGTTTCTCCATTAAAACTGCAATGAAAAACAGCTCCGGGTTCAAAGCCCGACTTGCTGATCAGTATCGGTTTAGTGTTATAAATATGGTAAACTCCATATTTAATGATCTGCCCGGCAGGGTTACAGATATGATAGTAAAGGTACTGCTTGGGGGTTAATCCGGGATTGAGTACGCTG
>JAQWAJ010000149.1 GCA_028707745.1 Bacteroidales bacterium
CCCGGCGGTGCCGTCATTCCGACCGCAGGGAGGAATCTGCCTGGTCAGTGCACGATTATTTCGTAATGGAAAGAATCTCTAAATGGAAAGCAATTTTTACAAGTAATTCCTTTATTTTGACCTTGTGCCAGAAATTCATCGTTTTGACACGAAGCGATGGGAAGATAACCCAACTTATTTTTATTAGGTACATCATTCCGGACAATCATTTTAACTGATTCACCGATAAAACAAACACCTATTTTTTACAGGATTCAAAAAATAAAGCAGCTATTTTTTGATTCTGAGCATTATCACTTTTCGTATAAAGTTCCATCCGTTTTGAAAAACCTCTGTACAAGGAGAGAGCTGTCTTTTCATAAAACTTAATGATTCCTTCTTTGCGCTCAGGAGTGATGGTCCGGTAATAACCGGGACCTGCATCGATTGTTACCCGTACGCGATAATCTTCAAATGATTTCAAGGCAACAGCAATGAATTCTTTGTCGTAGGTTGCAGCTGGTTCCTCAGACAAAAAGTTGTTCATGGTTGAAAGTATTGCATAAGGTCTTTTTAAGGTATCCGATAACTCACCAATTGCATCTGTTACTTTGGGCTGAATAAGGGCAGGGAATGAAGGATATTCTGCGGTGATGGGTTCAACCGGCCATCCTCCTTTGGTCACAATTTCAATATTAGCCGTCATTGGAAGATCATCGTAAGTAAGAAGTACTCTATCTGAAGAGATAACTTTTATAGGTTTGCCATTGACTTTAATTGAACTGATTGAAGGTCCTCCATTTCGACAGGAAAGAAATATTTTTTTCTCTCCAAAACGAATGGGTTGTTTCTGGGAATACTGAGTAATCGTCCCCGGAATCCGTGGACGAAGTATCAAACTATTGGAACGATATTCATAATCGAACAAACCACGTATGGTCGCTGCAGGAATAGCAAAATTATCGACCATCACGGCAACTCCATTGTCTTTGAAAATACCGGTATCAGACCAGATATTATCCGTATTTTCGCCACATTGCGACCATGGTGCATCCATTCTGAAATCTTTGGCCCATTTCATTGCCCTGTAAGCAGAACGCCGGATATCTTCGAATTTACCAAGACGATAATACATTAAAATGGCCCTGGCTTCAACTGTTCCCCATGCACCTCCATTCACCCAGGTACCAAAATTCCATATTCCTTTAATACCGGGCCCGGTTGTACTGCCCCAGTTAACGTAGGTGTCATCTAGTCCGGGAGCATTGGTTAAAAGAAAATCAAAAGGACGGATTTCCGGATATGCAGCAATCTGTTTATAGATATTTTTTGATGTTTGATCGTCAGCTACACGAAGCGCCACTGCATCGGCATTAGCTACTCCCTCAAGATAACTATAATGGTCCTGTCCCAATACACCATGCATCGTTCCATCGGGTTCAACTGATTTCACAAAATAACCGGCAGGAGCAAGCAGTTTAGGCAGCGATTCACGGGTGATTTTTTGTCTGCGACTATATTCTGTGAATTTTTCGTTGTCTCCCATCAGTTGATATAACTCAACCATACGGTCCAGCGCAGCCAGATAATTAATAGTAAGACCGGCCAGATATCCTTTCCCAAATGTGCCATCAGGCAGTTTAACGCCTCCATAGCTTGGAGCGAGAAGATTGCATGCGGGACCTACCAGGAAAAGGTTGGTTTTTAGATCCCGGGTTCTTTCAATACAATTACAGGCGCGTTCGAGATTGGGCAGATAACGTTTGATTTCCTGCCGGTCACGACTAACCAGAAGTATTTCACATTGCATTACCAGGCCGGCTGCAGTGGCTTCGTAAAACCAGTCGTGCATGTTAACATCGCCATCGCCCTGTTTGAATATAATTTTGCCAGGAGCTCCGGTATCGCCCAACAGGCCATCAGGACCAACCATTTCTGAAAGCTTATTTGGGTAGACTTCACCCCACATACTCTTATGTTTACCATCACCCTGATTGTCCCAAAAAAGGTTCCAGGATCGCTGTAACAAAGAATTCCAGGGTTCCTGAAGAAAAGGAGTTGCCGCATAAGAAAATCCATAGCCATTTTGTATCCACCAGCCCCCCCAGCCAGCTCCTTCGCTGAAAGTATCCCATTCGGGTTTATAGAGCATAGTCAAGTTTGGAACTACAGGATTTGGATGAAAGAAAGCAAACGACTCATCTAGTAACCTCAGATATTCAACATCGCCGGAACCTGAGCAGTATTTCCCTTCGTAATAATTCTGCTTTTTATAAGTTTGGCCTATCGCTACAAAGCAGTTAAATACTAAAAATATAATAGCTAATTTTTTCATTGGATTGTGGTTTGTTTCATAATTGGTTTTCATTAGGTTATGAATTCCCCTCCATCACTTATGGTAAATAGTTTCAGTATTGAATAATTCAACAAGATTAGCCGACTCTAAAGAAATAGCTTCCGGTTGCGGAAGTGTATTAGGGTATTTCTCCAATGCTGTATTACCCGGCTTCTTAGCCCATGCCCAAACCGAAACATTCAGTGGAATTTCCGGTAAATCAAGTTTAAGTGAGATGGTGTTTTCTCCATTCTTCATGGGTGACTTTATAAAAACCCAGTACTTTTTACTTGATTTCCATCTCGGCAATATCCGACTGTTCTCAGTAGTTATAAGAGGCATCCTATTCCCGTTGATTTCGATTGTCCCTTCCGGTTTTAAAGGAATACTATCACCCTCAAACAGTACCAGTAGTTCGGCTTCCTGAGATAAAACCCCGACAGATCCTTTCATGCTAAACCTGGCAACCGGGCTTGTCTTCTGACCTTGAATGATTGAATCCATTTGGGTGGAATGATTAACTTCAATACGGCCAAAACCACGGAGTAAATCAATGGCATTGGAAAGTCCTTTTAAATTCTCATGGTCCGATACTGACATAACAATCGTCTCGTAAGGTGCAAGAGGAATAGTTATCGTATCCCCATATTTCAAGTCACTTGCATAAATTCTTAATTCCGGATAAATACTTACAATATTCAGATTTCTTACATTTTCAGAAAAACCTGTTGAACGATCAATCTTTAATAGATATTCACTATTCTTAATCCAGGGATTGCGAAGTTCAATAAGGGCGCGATCGTCGCCACAATGAGCATATCCATAAGGTTCACGCGGCATAGCAGATGCATCTTGTTTAAACTTTGGAACCATCCCATTTTGCCAGGATTCAGGAAGAAGAACCTTTGTGTTTTTAATCAGGGAAGCATTGTTTCTTGCCCAGGTAATCATTTCAGCCATCATTCGCCAACGATTTCCATCCATATAAACCGGATTAATATAAAGCGGCAGAAAAGAATTTCCGCGCATAATTGCCGTAACCGCATCATTGGAAAATGGTTCCATTGTTTGATGAGCAACTCCAAGCATTTCCTGGGCAAAAATTGGCGTTAACCCATACGTAGCACCCTGAATATTAAAATAATCGCGGGAGGTGGTGTAGCTTTCGCGGTAAACCGGACAAGGAATGCGCCCTTCAGGATAATCACCACCAAAGGTGCCAATAACTGAATTTACATAGAAAAGCCACCATGGACTTGGATCTCCACCCATGCAGGTAGTTTCGATCCATGTATCAGGCGATGCATCATGGATTTGCCTGCAAGTTTCGATCAGTGCCTCAGCCGTTGGCTCTATCGATAAATATCCGGGTTCATGTCCATGATCTGATTCATTACAAAGAAGAGCGGGGTTTGCCGTAAAAATAAATCCATCGAACTTTAGTTGTTTGATTTCATATTTCGTCACCATATCCACCAATTGTTTTCTGAATTCGGATAAATAATGGTCACCTGCAAGGCAACACAATCTGCCGTCCTTTTTGGTACTGTCAGTAACGAAAGTTTCGTATCCATGCTGTTCGGCCCAATCAGAATCAAGACTTTTCGGAGAATACAAGTTGGTTGGCGATATCCATAAACCCAGGTTTGTATTCATCTTTCGCACAGCCTTCTGAATATTAGTAAATCTTTGGGGAAACAAAAGGGTATCAATATTCCAAATGCTTTTGGGATCAGACCACCCCAAGTCGATACAGAAAGTGTTGAACGACACCCCATAAGGAATGAATAGCTTCTCCTCGAAAGTCTTCATTAATTCAAGAATTATCTTTTCAGAATAAGGTACCGGAGAACTCCACCATGAATTATAATTGATATGTATCTCATTATTTCCAGTCCGATGAGCTGAAATATAGGAAAGAAATGATTCTTTTTCATGCCCTTCCGGGGTTGCACAATAAACTGATTTTCTGCTTTCGTACCATTTGCCAGATTGTATTTTGGGGCCTGGCTGATGAGCAATAACGATATGCCCCGATTCTTTCCGTATGGAAGAGACAGGATATTCAATCCCTGCAAAAAATCCATCCCGGAAAACCGGGTAACTCTGACCTGGCACTGTCTGCATGCTGATTGTGCTGTCATTTGTTTCCAGTCTGTCTAGAATTATTTCCTTCAACAAAACAGGACTTTCAGTTTGAGACAAACGATATTTAGCCCATTTCCGCAGAAGTTTTTCCGTTGGAGACCACTGAATAAAAAGCTGAATTTCCATTTGCCCGCCACCAGAAAGGCCAATGGGCGAATACGATACCCTAAAAGGTTCTTTTTCTGATTTTCTAATATCACCATATTCTCTCAATGGCGAATATCCACCTATAATTTGATTCCCCAGAATAAAAGAAGGACAATCCAATGAAACTGCAAGTTTATGCTTCTGATTGGTGATAATAATTTGGTGCTTATTAATTGTCAGAGCCGGTTCGGAATTTTGGGCCTGTAAACCGACCGAAGCCTCTATCATGATCAAAACCAGAAAATGCTTTATTGGCAATCTCACTATTCCAGATAATGTTATAAAATAAGGTTTCCTTTTCATATCAGTCCTGTCCGGTTGTTGAGTTTAAAAATAGTCGCAACTGCCATATATAAAGATTGTTAAACAGTGTTGATTGCTTTTTGGTTTTAAATCGTTTTTAAATTGAGGAAAGGTAGGAAAACCACCGTTCATTCTGATTCTCTGGATCGTAGATTTTCCCGGAAAAGGATAGATTAGAAAGAGGTTATTGTATGCGTAATTTCGACTACTTTTAGCCATACTTTATAATAGCCCGAAAAGACCACTCTATGAGAAAAATTGCCATTACATTTTTTCTTTTTACTCTATTTTTAATGTCCTGTGAAAAGATTTCTTCACCAATCGTTCAAACCGTTTCTTATGAGATTGTTACACGGAAATCAGTTATTCTAACAGGAGAGGTGATCAATGAATCTGATGGAGTTGTTACTAAAATGGGATTTTGTTGGGGAACAAATCCAAGCCCAACCCTGTCAGATAGTTTTTCCGAGAACCAATCTGGTCTTGGGGTTTTCACCGAAAATGTAAGTAATTTAACCTATGGACAGGAATATTTTTTCAGGAGTTATGCTGTTGATGACAAGGGGACTCAATATGGAAAGACGCTATCCATC
>JAQWAJ010000150.1 GCA_028707745.1 Bacteroidales bacterium
ATGATGGCGGTAACGATGAGGATAACCCCGCCAAAAAGCCATATCGCGTTGCCCTGCGGAGCAAACACATAATTGATGATGACCCCCAGCGCCAGTGCAATGCCCACTCCAACCGGAAAAGCTACCGCCATGCCCGCTATGGCCATCGCAGCAACCAGCAGGATGTTCGAAGCATTGAAAATAACCCCTCCCAATAACGCATTCAGAATATTATGCCCTTCGGCCTGACGCAGATCCTCCGTGAATCCCCGCCCTGCCGGACCGCTGCTTCCCAGTGTAAATCCGAGTAAAAGTGCAAACAGGAGTATGCCAATGACATAATCCCAATAATATAATTCAAAACGCCAGGACTTCCCGGCCAATTTCTGGGTATTGCCCCACGATCCCCAGCAAAGCATGGTTACCACGCAAAGGATGATCGCCAGTGAATAAGATTGTGGAATAAACATATTCGGATTATTTAACCGGTAAATGCATCATTCTGTTCTCGATAAATGTACTCATCTGATCTGCAGGCATTTTCTGCTTCACATAGAGATGTTTCCCCTGAGGATTGTCCTCCCAGCTATTGCTCCCGTCAGGATGCACGATGATTTTTCCCCTGACCGTGTCAAAGAACCCTTCGGTCCCGTAAACACTGATCAGAACAGCTGTTTCATCCCAGCTCATCCTTCCGTTTTTGTCCTCATCAGAAAGCGGAATGCTGATCCTGAAAACGTCCTTGACCGGGCTGTTCAGTATATCTGAATGGATCAACCGGAGTCCGGTAAATATTTTGCTCCCGATTTCAAACCCGGTGAAAATAATCTCCCCCGGCCAGTTGTTAAAAACGGATACAGAGGCCGCTGAATCGATAAAAACATTGAATTCTCTTCCTTCAGGAAATTTTCCGGCCATCGAAACCAGCTTCAGTACTTTCGTTTTGACCAGTTCAGCACCGCTCAGCGGTGAAAACTTGTCCGGTTGTGATTTCAGCAGATTGTTCAGGTTGGTAAGAAATCCGACTGTCACGATGGTTACACTCCGATCGGGTTGACCTGCAAGAGCTTTCCGGTACACGTCAACGGCATCAGTAGCCTCCCCGGTCGATTTTACCCGGTGCGGGTATTTAGCAACGATCGAATCGGCCCAGTGCTGGCTGGATTCCATACTGGCACCCTGAGTTTTCGGTGCTCCGAGAGGTATTCCAGGCCTTCCGAAATAGGTATTGATTACCTCGATTGAAGGTGCTACCAGCTCCTGTTTGTTCGAAGCAACGGTTGCCAGGATCTCAGCCTTGCCACTGTCGGCCATGGCATGCAGAAAAGCCAGGGCACCGACATCGTCATAATCAGGACCAAGATCCGTATCAAAAATAATCTTAACCGGTATTGCCGCTTTTTTGCCTGTGGAGTTGGTACAACCCCAAAACAGGAACAATGCCGCAAGCAGCAAAGAGAAAAAATACTTCATAGGTCAAAGTTTTCAGGGTAAAAATACAAAAGTTTTGATCAGCCAAACACGATCATCGCTTTCATGACTCCATTCTGATATCCTGCTACCAGGTCGAATGCCTCACGTGTTTGGCTGAACGGGAAAAAGTGAATAGGCATCCGGCTAATATCGATCTTATGATTCTGCATCAGTCCAAGCGCCTCTTCCAGCGCATTGTTCTGGCGCCTGACATGCTGAATGCAGATCTCCTTGTGACGCAGTTGATTGACCGGGAACGACCAGCAGTCGAATTCGGGAATTCCGATAATCATCAGTTTACCTCCCGGCTTTAATAATCCGATGGCCTGATCTGCTGCCTCCTGCTGACCACAGCACTCGAAAACCAGGTCAAGGAGTGCCTCCTCTTTTTCCCGGATGCAGGAAACCACATCCTCACGGAGAGGATTGAGCGTCAGAGTAGCTCCGCATTGACGGGCTATGGCCAAACGTTCCCGGATTTTATCGGTCACATAAATCTTACCGGCGCCTTTGTACAAAGCCGGTAGCAAAACGCTCATCCCGATGGGCCCGAAACCCAGTATCCCGATTTTCTTTCCGGTCAGGTCCATCTGTGCCAGTCGTATTGCATAAACCCCGATGGAGAGCGGCTCTGAAATGGCAGCCTCCACATAGCTCATTTCAGGAGGTATGGGAAAGCAGCTCGTTTCGGGCATCACGATGAATTCCGACAAGCATCCGTCGGCCTGATTCCTATAAGAACAGCTGTTTTCATGACGCTATCGCTTTTGCCTGAACAGCCACTCCATCATGAGCGGATCGCTGTATGCCGCCAGCCATGAAAAATGGCCGACCTCCGGATATAAGGTCAATCCCGGATGCGCACCGGCTCTGGTTAAAGCTTGCGCCATATCCAGCGAGTATTGAGGGTCAACCGTGGTATCTTCGGATCCGTGGAATATCCAGATGGGGATTTTTCTAATCGATTCTGCCCTCGAAATATCCCCGCCCCCGCAAACCGGAACCGCAGCAGCGAACAAACCGGGATATCTCTCGATCGCATCAAAGGTTCCGAATCCTCCCATCGAAAGCCCGGTAATATAAACCCGGTCAGGATCTATTGGCAACTCTTTGGTCAGTTTTTTAATCAGCTGAATAAGCAGTTCCATGGTTTTGGAGGGGTTGTCCATCAGTCGCGCCTCATCGGTTTTGCGGCTTATGGAAAAATTCGACCAGCTCTGCCCGGCAGGGCACTGCGGAGCAATCACATAAGCCGGATACATCTTCATCGCCTGGTCGGTGGCAAAGTTCATGACGCCCCATTTCAGCTGGGCTTCGTTGTCATTTCCCCGTTCACCCGATCCGTGCAGAAAGATGACCAGCGGATACTTACGCAAGGCATTATAATCCGGACTCAGTTGCCGGAATTTCAGTGTATCGCCATTATCTCCGATAAATTTTCCGGCGCTGAACAGGGATGCCTGGGCAACTAGCACACCTGCCCCGGCAAAACACAGAAACGCCAGGAACAGGGTAATTGATTTTAATATATTCTTCATCATGGCCATTTGTTTTTAGGTAACCTGAAATCCAAAGATAACGCTTTTGTGAACCTGGTTCGTTTCCGGTGTCTCTCTTACAAAAATGCATTACCCGGATATGAAAACAGATTTAATTAGTTGCACTTGTCAACAATTTGTCATTATCTTTGCCCCCCTCATAAAAAACAGATATGGAAAAACAGAGTTTACCGATGGCAAATATCGGAAGGATGATGCATGGAGTATTCCGGATTTTCAAAAAGCGGGTTGAAGAGCAAAATCAGGAAGAATTCAACATTTCCCCGGAACAACTTGGCCTTTTGCACGCAATAAGTCATCACGAAGCCGATGTCATTCAGAAAGATATGGCTGATATGATGTGTAAAGATAAATCTGTCATCCTCAGATTGACGGATTCCCTGGAAAAAAAGGGGCTGGTCAGGCGGGTAACCTCCCAGGAAGACCGGAGAAAAAATTATCTGATGGTCACAAAACTGGGGTTCCGCGTGCAGGATGAGTATTTGGTGATAGTGTCCGGCCTGATGAAAGAGTTACAGGAGGGATTAAGTCAGGAGGAAATTGAAACATTTGATAAGGTTGTCAGTCATATACTTCGGAAAACAGAAAATTTATTGTAGCGTTGCAAATAGTTGTAATGAGCAACAATTGATTATCGAACCCGTTTGCTAACCCATAGAAGAACCAAAATTTTTAGAAAATAATTTACAGGTAAATGAAACACAGATTATTGATTTTTGCCTTAGCATTTTTGTTTTGTGGCAGTTCATTTGCACAACAAAAGCTGACCCTCACTCTGCAGGAGGCTCAGGCTTATGCTTTAGAGCACAACCGCACGCTGAAAAATGCGGCACTCGACGTCCGGAAAGCGGAAGCCAGCCGTTGGCAAACCATCACCTCCCTGATGCCCCAGATGAGTGCATCGATTGATTATGCCAACATGATGGGATTCAAACTGACCATGATGGGATATAATATTGCGATGCCTGCCTACGGAACACTGGGTGTGACAACCTCCATCACCGTGAGCTCTGCGCAGATCATCGGAATTCAGATCGGGACCATTGCCAAAAAGATGTCCGATATATCCCTGAAAAAAACTGAACAGCAGATCACCAATCAGGTAAAAACCATCTACTATTCAACTTTAGTCATGGAAAAGACGGTGAAACTGCTCGAAAAAAATCTGGAGAATATGAACAAATTGCTGGAACACACCGAACAGTCGGTGAAGGTGGGTGTAGCGGGACAAACCGATGCCGACCAGATCGCTGTGCAGGTGGCTTCGATGAAGGCTACCGTTAGTTCCACCAAACGCTCGATGGAGATGCTGTACAACGCGTTGCGCCTGCAGCTGGGTATCGATGTGAATACCGGGATTGCTCTTGCTCAGACCATTGAGGACCTGATGAATGTTGACAAGGCCATGACGCTGCTCACCGAGAACTTCAATCTTGATAATAACTACAATTATCAGTTGCTGAAAGAGAGTGCCGCCCTGTCAAAAAAGCAGGTTAATATGAAACAATGGGCCTATGCCCCGTCGGTTAGTACTTTCCATCAATATTCAGCCAAGAAGTACTTCAGTGATGAAGAGACATTTGATATGACCCCTCCGAATATGGTAGGACTTTCGATGAGTGTACCGATCTTCTCTAGTGGCAGCCGCTACAAGGCCCTGCAACAGGCTCAGATCGATTACAAAAAACAGCTCAACACACTTGCCGATACCGAAGAGGCGCTGGTCATCCAGCATAAACAGCTGCTCTATAACCTCACCTCGGCTTTCGAAAGCTATGAAACACAGCAGAAAAACATCGAGGTAAGCCAGCGGGTATTCGACAACATCTCACGCAAGTATGAGCAGGGGATCGCATCCAGTCTCGACGTTACCACCACAGGCACCAGCCTGATATCGGCCCAGGCCAGTTACGTACAGGCCTTAATGGAGCTTGTAACGGCACAGATCAATCTGGAAGAGCTTCTTAACACAAACAGTAAAAACTAACACGTTATAATTAACAAACCGAATATGAACACTCTTTTTAGAACAATGAGTATATGCAGTCTGGTGGTGGTTCTTGCCAGCTGTGGTGCAGCCAAAGACAAAGAGCAGGTTGTGAAAACTGAGCGAATTGAAAAAGTAAAGGTTGAAACGCTCGCGAAAACAACCATTGCGCGGAAAATCGAACTTTCAACTACATTGGAGGGATATGAGACGATGAACATCGCCCCTTCGGTAACCGGTAAAATCGAACACATTTTTGTGGAAGTCGGAGCACGGGTAAAAGCAGGCGACATGCTGGTTCGCATGGATCAGAATCAGTTGAACAACACCAAACTCGCTTTTGCAAATCTCGGCGTTGAACTGGAGCGCATCAAGACTCTCCGCGAAACCGGTACCGTGTCGCAGCAAACATACGATCAGTTGAAGCTAAGCTGGGATCAGAC
>JAQWAJ010000151.1 GCA_028707745.1 Bacteroidales bacterium
GGATGAGGAATCCGTATATGATCTCCGACATTTGCTGTGGTGTTCTATCGACAATGACGATTCCCGTGACCTGGATCAGCTTTCGGTGGCAGAACCTGTTTCAGATGGCTCCGTAAGGCTTTTGGTGGCCATTGCAGATGTGGATGCCTGTGTGCCGAAGGCGACAGCCATTGATGATCATGCAAAACAAAATACGACCTCGGTGTATACGGCGGCTGAGGTTTTTCCGATCCTGCCCGAAAAACTGTCAACGGATCTGACTTCGTTGAATTATCGTTGCGACCGGCTCGCCCTGGTGGTCGATATGGTTGTATCGGATGAGGGGGCTGTTTCCGGGTCGAATGTGTACAGGGCCATGGTCCGCAGCCAGGCTAAGCTGGATTATAACAGCATCGGGGCCTGGATTGAAGGAGATGAACCTGTTCCGGATGAAGTCGGGCGGGTGGAGGGTTTGGTTCAAACGCTGCAGTTGCAGGACCAGATTGCTCAAAAGATGAGGCATCTCAGGCATGAGCGGGGTGCATTGGATTTTGAAACCATTGAATCGTTACCGGTTTTCGATGGGGATATGATTTATGAGTTGAGAGAAATCAAGCGAAACCGCGCCAGGGATATCATCGAAGAATTCATGATCAGCTCGAACGAGGTCACTGCCGGATATCTTTCGGAGAAAAAATTCCCGTCATTCCGGCGTATCGTCAGGGAACCCAAGCGGTGGTCCCGGATTTGTACGATCGCTGAAGAGCATGGTTTTAGTTTACCTGAGGAGCCGGATTCCAAAGATTTACAGAATTTTATGGCCTCTGAGAAGAAAAAAGATCCCGATGGTTTTCCGGATCTCTCGCTAAGCATTATCAAACTTCTGGGTCCGGGTGAGTATGCCATCGGATTTCCGGGCGAAAGTTCGTCGGGGCATTTTGGTTTGGCCGTCCGGAATTACTCTCATTCCACTGCGCCTAACCGACGGTATCCCGATCTGATTACCCACCGGCTTTTGAAAGCTGCCATGGAAGGGGAGATCATGCCGTATGGCCGTGAAGAGCTCGAAGCGCTTGCCATGCACTGCACTCAAAAAGAAAATGATGCCAAAAAGGTTGAACGTCAGATATCTAAATCTGCGGCAGCACTGGTTCTGGAATCACGGATCGGTGAGCAGTTTGATGCAATAGTAACCGGTGCGGCTGAAAAGGGTACGTGGGTGCGCATTATGCATCCGCATCTGGAGGGCAGGGTTGTTGAAGGCTACCGCGATCTCGATGTTGGGCAGCACATCAGGGTGGAGCTCGTTGCGACGGATGTGGAGAGGGGGTATATCGATTTCAAGCAGGTCCAGAATAGCCCGGAGTAGCGTGACGAGGTCCCGACTTTCGTCGGGATGACAGGAGCACTATTGTGGTTGGTAACAAGGGACGGGGTCCCGACTTTCGTCGGGATGACAGGTGCTTCGAGGGGAAAATAATGGAGATTTTTCCATTTAGCATAATAGAATGCATCTATTATCTAAAACGGAAAAATGAAAGACTATTTGTTTTTTGTTTATGTAATGGCTACGGATAACAATCGTGTCATTTATGTTGGTGTTACTAATGATCTCAAACGCAGGGTTTTTGAGCATAGAAACGGAATCAACAAGGGATTTACCAGCCGGTATAATGTCAGCAAACTGGTTTACTATGAGACATTTCATTATATTAATGCTGCAATAGCTCGCGAAAAAAAATTAAAAGAATGGAGGCGTGTATGGAAGGATGATCTTATTAACAGGATTAATCCTCAATGGAACGACCTATCGACTACACTCTAATCTAATATTTTTCCCTCGAAGCACCTGTCATCCCGACGCAAGTCGGGATCTCGTCCCTCAACTGTGAGCTATCAGTCGGGACCCCGTACCTTTACTCCGCGTCATCCCCTTGAACGCCCCAGCAGCTTCACATAGAACGAAATCTTCGTCAACTTCTTCCTTTCATCCAGATCATCGATCATCCGGATGAGCGATTGTTGCAGTTCGGGATTGGCCGTCACCTTGTTCATCACCCAGTTGAATAGTTTCGGGTAGTTGATGAGCCGTTGTATCCAGGTGGACAAGCGGAGCTCTTTCCAGAGCTTATTATAGACGAACTTGTCGTATTTTTTGTTGAAGTCAGAATCGAAACGATTGATTTCGAATGCTTTGCTGATGTGCTCGGAGGCAGCGAAACCCGACCACATGGCATTGCCCACTCCTTCACCGGTGAACGGGTCGATCAGGCTGGCAGCATCGCCGGTCAGCAGTACCCGGTTGGCCGAGAGGGGAACCTTTCTGGATCCCAGAGGCAGACTCCAGGCCGAGACAGCAGATATAGGCCGTGCATCTTTGAAACGCTCTGCCAGGTGCGGATTCTCTATCAGCGCTTTTTCAGTGACCTGCTTCAGCGTTAGTTTACGTTTCTTTAATATATCGGTACGGATGCCTGCTCCCACATTTGCAGTGCCGTCGGGCAGGGGAAACACCCACAGGTAACCCGGCAGAAACTCTTTGAGGAAATAGAAATCGACAAAATTACCCTCATGCACACCGGTCACGTTTGCATAATACTGACGGATACCGGTGGCCTGATGTTTATGCTCTTTTTTGTGAGGAACAACCGATCGCGCCAGCTTACTGCCGGCTCCGGTGGCAATCACACAGAAATCAGAAGTCCAAAGCTGATTGCCGGTACTGGTCATGAAAACCTGATCACCGGAATGATCAATGTGATCTATGGTCACTCCAAGAATAACCTCGATCAGAGGATTTTCCTGAGCTGCCTCCATCAGTACCTGATCAAAATCGATTCGGCGAATCAGATGCCCCGGAGGATCGTTAGGAAATTTTGCATTCCGGTAAGGAAGTGCGAAGGATTTCATGTTGGGGGCAAAGAACCGTACCCCGTACGATGGCAACTGTGCGGGCAGGGACTGAAGTTTGCCGAGCAACGCAGGATCGATGCGGCGAAGCATCGTGACCACCCAACCACTTAGCCCGTCGCCGCATATTTTGTCGCGGGGAAAAGTTTCCTTGTCAATGATGGTTGACCGGATCCCTTTTTTGGCAAGAAACAGTGCTGTTGACAGCCCGGCCGGACCGGCACCGACGATGGAAACTTCTGACCGCTGGCTGTTTAGTACTCCTTCCATGCTTTAATGGAAATATCCTCCATATCCAGCTTGCAGAAAGCGTTAATGAATGCAGTCGCCAGGCGGGCATTCGTGATCAGAGGTACATTAAAGTCGATGGCATTCCGGCGGATGGTGTAATCATTTTTCAACTCACCCTGCGAGAGGTTCTTGGGAATGTTGACAACCAGGTCGATCAACCCGCCACGGATATATTCGGTGACGTTTGGAACCTTTTTATCATCCGGCCAGTGCAGTACCGTTGCGGGAATTCCGTTTCCGCGAAGGAACTCTTCGGTTCCCGGAGTGGCAAATATCTGATATCCGTGATTATCAAGTAGATGACAGGTTTCAAGAAGATAAACCTTGTCCTTGATCGGTCCGGTTGACAGAAGGACACTCTTTTTCGGAATCGTATAGCCAACTGAAAGCATGGATTTCAGAATGGCATCATAAAAATCTTCCCCGATACAACCGACTTCACCGGTCGATGACATATCCACCCCCAGGATCGGATCGGCACGCTGCAGTCTCGAGAATGAGAACTGGGATGCTTTAACCCCGATATAATCCAGATCGAAAATTGATTTTTTTGGTTTTTCAACCTGAATGCCCAGCATTAATTTTGTAGCCAGCTCGATAAGGTTGGTTTTCAGAACTTTAGATACGAATGGCAGCGAACGTGAGGCCCTCAGGTTACATTCAATTACCTTGATGTCATTGTCCTTAGCCAGGAACTGAATGTTGAATGGCCCGGTAATATTGAGCTCTTTGGCAATCTGTTTGGTGATTTTCTTGATTCTTCTGACGGTTTCGAAATAGAGTTTCTGTGGAGGAAATACCATGGTGGCATCTCCGGAGTGAACACCGGCAAATTCGACGTGTTCACTGATAGCATAGGCGAAGAGTTCGCCTTTGCTCGCTACTGCATCGATCTCGATTTCCTTGGCCTGCTCGATGAAATCGGTGACTACAACAGGGTGCTGTTTGGATACCCTGACGGCCAGTTTCAGGTAATTATCGAGCTCTTCTTTGTTGGAAACCACGTTCATGGCAGCACCCGACAAAACGTATGAAGGCCTGATGAGAACCGGGAATCCGATACGATCCGTGAAATTATGGATATCCTCGATACTGGTTAGTTCCTGCCATTCGGGCTGGTCGATTTCCAGAGTATCCATCATCATCGAAAACTTGTGGCGGTCTTCGGCCCGGTCGATCGACACGGGTGAAGTTCCGATGATCGGCACCGATTGTTCGTGCAACCGGAGAGCCAGGTTGTTCGGTATCTGGCCGCCCATCGAAACCACTACGCCGAGCGGTTGTTCAAGATCCAGAATATCCATGACCCTTTCAAACGATAACTCATCGAAATAGAGTCTGTCACTCATATCATAATCCGTCGATACTGTTTCGGGATTGTAATTGATCATGATTCCCCGGTATCCTTGCTTTCTGATGGTCTGAAGTCCGTTTACGCTGCACCAGTCGAACTCAACCGAACTCCCGATGCGGTAAGCTCCGGATCCAAGGACAATGACCGATTCTTTATCGTGCTGAAACACAACATCGTGTGCTACAGCAGAATAGGTCAGGTATAGATAATTCGTTTGGGCGGGATATTCAGCTGCCAGGGTATCAATCTGACGGACAAAAGGAACGATGCCTGCCTCTTTTCTGAACTTTCTGACTTTCAGCATATCTTCCTCGATCCGTTCCGATGGGCTTTCCAGTATGAGCCGGGTGATCTGGAAGTCGGAGAAACCTCTGACTTTTGCTTCACGGATCAGGCTGATTTCGGTTGTTTCCAGAGAGTCTCCAGCTTCGAGCATGGATTTCAACCGAATGATATTTTGCAATTTATCGAGGAACCACTTGTCGATACCGGTCAGTTCATGGATTTTTTCAACGCTCATGCCGCTTTCGAGGGCCTGGGCAATAACAAAAATTCGAACGTCGGTTGGTGTTTGGAGCTCTTTTTTCAGATTGGCAAACTGCAGATCATGGTTGCCGACGAAGCCGTGCATACCCTGACCGATCATCCGGAGGCCTTTCTGGATTGCTTCTTCAAAGTTCCGGCCGATAGCCATCACTTCGCCGACACTTTTCATGCTCGATCCGATCTCATGTGATACATCGGCAAATTTATCGAGATCCCAGCGCGGGATTTTCACAACGATATAATCGAGAGCCGGCTCAAAACAAGCTGTTGTGGTAAGGGTAACACTGTTTTTCAATTCATGAAGTCCGTATCCGAGTCCCAGTTTGGCAGCCACAAAAGCCAGAGGATATCCCGTGGCC
>JAQWAJ010000152.1 GCA_028707745.1 Bacteroidales bacterium
CGGCTGATGATGATCATACGGTTAATATTGTGCCGCGAAAATTTCTCATATTCAAGAACTGCACGATAGGGAATATAATCGGATGTAGTTCCTCCATCGATGAATTTTCCGGAAGGGAGAGTCGGACTTTTGGTGAATGTTGCGGGTGGAAAAGCCAGCGGGAAGGCTGTTGAAGCCATCAGAACTTCCACCAGATCCAGCTCTGGATCACTTTCGGTATTGATCTTCCGGTTGCATAAACGGAAAGTATGATCAGCAATGGATTTGATGTTCAGGCTGACCGTTGATAGTGAAGTGGTATAAGGCAGATCCTTCATCTTGTAGTAACCCAGAGTGTCATGAAGAATTGAGGTCAGGAGTTTTTTAAACGGCCCGGTGTTGACCGGAAAGGTATGATCGGTTGAATAAAAAATACTCTGGTTATTTAACGAAAACATCAGATTCCGGTATCTCTTCCAGGTGTATTTTCCTTCGAGTATCGCATTGAGCAGCACCGCGTTGAGTGCACCGGAACTCACTCCGGAGATGAAAACAACGTCTTTTAGCTCGCCCATGTAATAAAGCTGCTCCAGCAAGGCTGCTTCCTGAGGTATTCTGGCGGCAGCACCGGTTATAACCAGAGCAGTACCTTTCGAATGGTCCATGGTCTCCTCATATTCGGGAACAGGCCGGATCAGGTAGTAGAGTCCGATAGTGCCCCCGGTGAGCACACACAATACTCCGATTATTCTCATGAAAGTTTTCATGCCTTTACCATACTAGTTCACTTTCCATTCAATAATACCACCCGGACCGGCCTCATTCAGTTTCATTTCGATCCTCAGTCCTTTCGTAATAACGGAAACAAAGGTAACTTCATTGTACTGATCCTTTTCAATCAGATAGGGGCTGAAACTATTAACCGGGGCCCAGCTTCCGTCACTCTTCTGATAGGATAGTTTCCACGAGGCAGGTAAAAAGTACGACCCGTCTTCGAGCCAATACACCTTAACAGATGATAATTTCTGTGGCTGGTCAAATTCGTAGGCGACCCATTCGTCGGTCCCTATGTGGGGATGTAAACGGAATGCATTATTCCCGCGGTCTGCAGAGTTTACCGGGTCGATCCCGTCATTCAGATACGGGATGGAATTGTCATAAGCGTAAGATGCTGAGCCTTTTGCTTTTGCTTCAAGTCCGGGTGGCTCCGGAAAACGGGTGATGTACCGGGGATCGGTGGCAAACCAAACCGCCATCTCTCCGGGTTCCCGGTTCGCCCACGCAAAATACGGAATCATAGAAATCTTGTAAGGGCGACCTGCGGTCGCCCCACCTCCTGCAGGTACCTCGGAGAATTGGCTGATATCTGCACTGAGCGTATAAATCCCACTCAATAATCCCGGTTTATACACTCCTGAAAAAGTGGTTTTCGGATCGATAGTCATGGTTAACACCGATGTACTGTGGTCAGCAGCTTCAGCGCAATAGATGATCGGACCTCTCTGCACAGCCACTTTTCCCCGATCGGCAGCCATTGCCTGGTTGGCTTGAAGGGTTCTTACCGGCATCGGCAGATTCAGTAAGATGGTATCACCTTTTTGCCATTTCCGGTTGATCACGGCATATCCATTCTCGAGTGGCGTTTCGATGATTTCACCGTTTATCTTAATGGTGTATTTTTCCTTTGTCTGACCGGTAAATGTATACAGATCAGATATAAATGCCTGGTTCTCAGCCCAGCCCGGAATCCTTAACAACACCGAGGTTTTCACGGGCGACGCGGGGTTAATGCCTATCCTGATCTGCCCGTCCCAGGGGTAGCTGGTTGACTGGCCCATGATGAAGCTGCTGTCAGCTACTTTTAGCTCTGCTTTTCCGGCAACATACAGGTTCACAAATATCCGGTCAACCGATTGGGCATAAATCAATCCGGGTACCATGGCGATCATCCTGGCTACATTGGGCGGGCAACAGGCACAGGCATACCAGTCGGGGCGTACTTTTTTGCCCCATGATTCCAGCGGATTGGGATAAAAGAAATGATCGCCGGAGATGGAGATGCCCGAGAGAAAAGCATTATAGAGCGTTTTCTCAAGCAGGTCGACGTATTTGCTGTCACCGGTAAGCCTGAACATTCGCTCATTCCAAAGGATGAACCCGATCGAAGAGCAGGTTTCGCTATAAGCAGTATGGTTCGGCAGATCATAGGGATCCCCGAATCCTTCGTTGCTGGCTTTTGAACCTACTCCTCCGGTGACATAGGTTTTTGAACCCGTTATATCGTTCCAGATTTTTTTCACTGCCGAGAGATATGCTGTATCTGATTCAATGACACCCAGTTCCGTCATTCCGCTATACAAATACATGGCTCTTACCGCATGTCCTGCCGCTTCAGTTTGATTAACCGGTTTAATATGAGCCTGATTATATTCGGTACCTCCCGGGCCTCTGGATTCCAGAAAAAAGCGGGATAATTCCATATAGCGGGGATCGCCGGTAGTCCGGTACAGCGTGGCTAATCCAGTTTCAATCTCTTCATGTCCGGGATATCGTACCAGTTTTCCCTTACCGAATACTGAATAAAGATAATCGGCACTGCGGACGGCTACTTTCAGCAAATTCTTTTTCCCGGTAGACTGATGATAGGTACAGGCGGCTTCAAACAGATGGCCGAGGTTGTAGAGTTCATGGCTGTTCTCCTGTTCGTTGACAAACCGCACCTTTCCTGACAGTTCGGGAATTTCTTTCGGGTTCATGGTTCGTGCGGTGTAGAGATATCCGTCTTTTTCCTGGGCCCGGCTGATTTTATCGATCAGACTGTCGAGCCGGTATTCCAGCGTTTTTGCACGCGGGTCATTTTTAAGATACATCAGGGCATAGGCGCCGGCGTCGATCTGTTTGTACACATCTGAATCATCAAACGGAAAGGCGGTACAGAACTCTTCGGATAGAGATTCACCGCTCAAGACTTTACCGGCGTTGATAAAGTTTTGCACTCTTCCGGTTTGATATAATTTCTGAATTACTGCAGGAATAGTTATATCGATATCCCTCTGAATGCGGGGTGCCCAGAATGAATCCGTAAGAGTGACCCGGTCAACGGTAACCGGGGTGATTTTATAATCGGAAGTGGGTTTTACGGAGCAGGATGAAAAAAGAAAAATTCCGGTGGCCGGAATGATGAAAATGAACTGAAACAATCTGGAGAATTTTTTCATTTTGGTTTACGGCTTATGTAGAACAAAATTACAATTTTACCGGATTTCCTTATAAACAAACAACCCCGCTTTGGGCGGGGTTGTTCGAAAATCTCTTAACACGACGTGCTTCCAGACACTAGTAACTTTTCCGGAAGTTATCCCGGCGTGGTGCACCACTATCACGTTTCTTGAAATTGTCCTGTTTTTCGATTGCTTCGTTAACAACGATGGTACGGCCTTCGATTTCGGCTCCGTTCAGTTGTTCGATAGCATTTTTTGCTTCAGCATCGTTGGTCATTTCAACAAAGCCAAAACCTTTGCTTCTTCCGGTATATTTGTCAGAAATAACCGTTGACGAATTAACTTCGCCGTACTCTTCAAAGATTCCTTTTAAGTCGTCTCCGCTAACGCGGTAAGGCAGACTTCCTACATAAATTTTCATATTACAATTTAATTTAAACCGTCGCAAAGGTAAATAGATTTATTAAGGATTTATGAAAACTCCTAATAATTTGCAAATTATTTTCTTAGCACGTAAAAACGGGTCGGTTTTTTGTTATGAAAAAGACTGATTTTGATATTAATCCGACAGGAATTTTTTCCGTAAATCCTCGATCTGAAATTCGTCAATCGGTTTCATCGTCCCCAGCGGAATACTCTGGATCAGCGATCTTGCACTGAACTCGGCAACTTCCAGCCGGTCGAACGCGTGAAGCAGATTATTACCGGTTACCAGGATGCTGTCGTTACGGATGATGAGAACGGGGTGGTCGGTTCTGAGCGACTGGCTGATACGTTCTTGCCCGGCAAAGTGTGCACCAAAAGGCAACAACGGGACATCCTGCAGGAGAATCCAGCTTTCGGGGATCGTCCGGTTGTCGAAACTTTGTCCGGTAACTCCAAATGCCATCGAAAAAGGCGCCTGTGTAAAGATGATCGCTTTAACCGCTGGATTCCTTCTGTAAATTTCCTGATGGATGAGAATCGACCTGCTGGGAGTTTTACCCGGTTCGCGTTTTCCGTTCCTGATCTGAACAACATCCTGCGGTTCAATATCCCAACGCGAAAAATTGCGCGGGGTGATTAAAAAATCGTCACCGCGCCACCGCGTGGATACGGTTCCATAAGTGCTGATCATCAAGCCCTGATCGCATGCCCGCCTTACAATCCGGCATATATCAGAACGCAGTTCCCGCTCATCCGAAGGATATTCGACCTGGTCCATTTCAGGGATAGAGTCGCCATACTGAGCTTCAAATGCCATGATCTGATCATCGGTCAGATAGTTAGGCGTGCCGAGCGTCCTGGCGTTAATCAGGATACGTGCAACAAAGTCAAATGTCTCAAATCGCTGAAAAGCATCCTGCAGATTAACCCCGCCGACTACGGTTCCATGATTTTCAAGAATCACTGAATTAAATCCCAGAATGAACTGCTCGGCAATTTTTTCACCCAGAGCCTGAGATCCGGGTAGTTCGTATTTTGCATAACCAATTGGTCCGCATACCTCGCGAGCCTGAGGAATGACGTTGGTGTTCGGAAAATCCCGCACAATGCTGAACGAAACCAGTGCCGGCGGATGCGCATGCACAATGGCATTCAAATCGGGACGGGCTTTGTATATCGCCAGATGAAAAGGTAGTTCCGAAGAAGGCTTGTGTGGACCCGAAACAGAGCCGTCGGGATGTACACACAGAATATCGGCTGGACGAAGCGATCCTTTGTCGATCCCCGCAGGGGTAACCCAAACATCTCCGTTTTCATCCCTGATCGAGATGTTACCGCCTGATGTGGTCGTCAGTCCGCGATGGTAAATCCTGCTGATGATCTCAGTGATTTGCTCCCGCGGTGGCATTAGTTTTGGATTCATATCGTTAAAAATATAGTGACAAGTGACAAGTGACAAGTGACGAGTGACGAGTGACGGGTTAAAGTTTATTTGATAAATGTTCTATCAGAATTTTCAAACCGATACCAATCAGTACAATTCCACCGATGATACCCAGTTTATTTTTAAATATCGGTCCGAGTTTACTTCCCAGAATGACACCCACGAAACAAATGACAAAGGTGATGAGCCCGATGAGCAAAATCGGTAACCAGATCGTGATGTCGAGAAAGGCGAAGCTGACGCCGACGGCCAGTGCATCTATACTGGTGGCTATTGAAAGGATCAGCAAGGTTGGAAAGTGAAGGCAATTTTTGGTTGCTTCGTCTTTACCCGAACTGGATATGCTTTCCCAGATCATGTGGCCGCC
>JAQWAJ010000153.1 GCA_028707745.1 Bacteroidales bacterium
CGGATCGGAAGCTATCGGATCCGGGGGCAGTACAATCCCGCTGAATGGTTAAAACTCGAGGCAGATATCGTCCCCTGGTACACCCCGTCGATTTACCGTTTTGATCAGGTGTCACTACCCTCTTATGTGTTTATTTCGGAACCGGTGAACCCGGGATTTACCTGGGACAAAGCATCGGTTGCCGCTAAACTCGATCTGATATTTTCAGGTGTTGAAGGATCCATATCCTGGTTTAAAGGATACGACCCATTGCCGGCGCTTAAACCCGGTGCCATCTCCTTGCCTCCGCTTGCCGATTTCAAAATTGAGCTATTGCAAATCCCCTTCTTTCAGCAGACCATCGGGGCCGATTTTGCCACGGTAATCCTGAATACCGGCATCCGTGGTGAGTTTGCCTATAAAGTTCCGGAACAGGGAGATACTATCGACTCCATGCTGCCCAATCCGGAGTTTCAGTTTGTAGTGAGTGTCGACCGGGAGTTGGGCCCTATAAGGATCATCGGCGGCTACCTGGGAAAATTTGTTCGTGACTTTGTTCCGGCTGATCCGCCACAGTCATTCAATCCCGATTTAATTTCAAATCCTACCATCTTTCAGCAATTGGGCCCGCTGCTTGTCAGCCAGATGAGCTATTACAACCGGATCCTTTACGATCAGACTCATGAATGGAGCCACTCAGTGCTTCTCAGGCCTTCGGTAACGATTTTCCATGAATCACTGGAGGTTGAGCTCTCTGCGATATACAATTTCACCACCAAAGAGTACCTGCTGTATCCGAAAGCCACTTACCACATTACCGATGGATTGCTGGCAACTGCCGGTTATCAGTATTACCATGGCGGAGTTTTCACCCGGTTTAACTGGATAGAAGAGCCCTTTAACGGGCCTTTTTTCGAATTCAGATTGACATTCTAACACATCGATGAAGATTTCAGAATTTATATATCGGTTCAGATGGCCAATTGTGATCATTTCGTGGTTGATCTCGATCGGATTTGCATTGGCTATTCCGAAAATCGAGATCGACCCTGATGTAAAAGCACTGATTCCCAAATCGATGCCATCAAAGATCAATACTGAAAAAATCGAAGCAGTTTTTGGGGGCTCTGAAATGCTCCTGGTGATCTTCAGCGGAGAAGATGTCCTTTCGCCTTCTATATTAGAAAGATTGCAGAACATCAGCAACAGTTTCAGCAAGTTACCGCAGATAGACAGGTCGCTGTCACTGTTCAGCCTCAAATCGATCAAAGGCATCGAAGGCAACATGGTTGTTAGTGAGGCACTCCCCTTTATCCCCCACACTCCGGAAGAAAGGGAGATCATCCGGAAGGAGTTATCTGAGAATGAGCTGGTCATGGGTGTCGTAGTGTCAGATGATTTCAGGCTGACTGCGATCATCGGAACCGTTCACACCGGCACCGACGATAAAATTCTTCTCGATTCGGTGAATGCAATCATCTCGAGATATCCGGGTGAAGGAGAGATCAATCTCGGGGGTATGCCGGTGGTCAAGCAATCCATTACCGACAACATTCTCAAAGATGTTAAGATTCTGATGCCACTGTCCATCTTTCTGATGCTTTTAATCCTAACCCTGTCGTTCCGGAATTATAAAGGAGTCGTACTCCCGCTTTCGGTGGTTATCCTTTCGATGCTGGTATCGGTCGGTCTGATACCGCTGTTTGGATGGAAGTTTGCTCTCGTAACGGTTTTGGTGCCGGTTATGATGATTGCCATTGGAAACAATTACGGGATCTATCTGGTAACCAGATACCAGGAGATTCTTAAAAGAGAACCGGGCATTTCCAGATCCGGATTAATGGCTGAATTATCAGCTGCCCTGAGCAGACCGATCCTGCTATGTGCCCTGACAACGATAGCCGGGGTTTTAGCTCTTCTCACGCACATCATTGTTCCGGCAAGAGAGGTAGGCGTTCTATCTGCAATCGGCATCAGCTGGGCCCTTATTCTCAGCCTGACCTACATTCCTGCCATGCTGGGGATTTTACCCCGATCGAAACCATCATTTAAAGAAAACAAACCTCATGAGACTCCGCTGGAACATTTCCTGTTTCGGCTGGGTATATCCATCTCCAGAAAACCAAAAACGACCCTGTTAATCACTGCTTTGGTCACCCTGGTTATCGGTATGGGATTGGCAAAAATTTATGTTGAAGGAAATACCATCAAGTTTTTCGACTCCAAGGATCCGGTCAGAACAACTTCGGATCTGATTGACAAAAACCTGGGCGGATCGCAGACCATCTCTATTCAGTTTACCGGCGATATCAAGAATCCGGTAATCATGAAGCGGATGCTTTATTATGAAGAATCCATCAAAAAGCAGAAAGGTGTAGGACAAGTAATGTCGATTGCTTCAGTGGTGAAACTGATCAGCAAAGCTCTTCTCGACCCATCAGATCCCGGGTATAATTCCATTCCCCAAACCCGCGACGGGGTTGCCCAGTTTCTGGAGCTTTACGGGATGAGCGGAGACCCCTCGGATTACGAGCAGCTGGTTGATTTTAACTATGAAAATGCCCAGCTTATAATACAGGTTAATGATGCCTCCAGCCTCAATGTGCTCAATCTGGCAAAATACATCAGGAAGCTCACAGCCGATGACCCGGCAATCGTACGAATTGGCGGTATCGGACTGATCTCGGCAGAGATGACAAACAGTTTGGTAACCGGGCAATGGAGATCCACGATCATTTCGATGCTGATTGTTTGTTTTCTTGCCGGCCTGATTTTCCGGAAAAAAGCTGCAGCGTTTATCGTGGCTGTACCGCTGGTAATGGCCTGTCTGGTGCTTTTCGGAATCATGGGTTGGAGCGGGATACCCTTTGATCCGGCTACCACGCTGATCACATCGGTCATGATCGGGTGTGGAGTCGATTACACCGTACAATTTCTTTGGCGCCAGCGGGAAGAAATGGTGGCAGGTCTGTCGCCCGCCAGGGCTGTGGTCAAGACACTATATACCACGGGAAAAGCAATTTGCTTCAATGCCTTTGCTGTGATGATTGGTTTCTCACCTTTGGTGTTCAGTTCTTTCAGCCCGATCAGGTTTTTCGGAATTATGATGGTTGTTTCGATTTTTGCCTGTCTGATCGGAGCATTGATCGTGATTCCTGCTCTGACACTTATACTTAGCCCAACCTTTTTGACCGGTAACCAACCTCAAATATCAAAAAACAATGAAAGCATTTAGTATTATGATTTTCTGCCTCATTCCGGGAAGTTTCTCCATGGCCCAGAGCACTGATCCAAAAGCAATTATGGACAAGTCACGGGAGCAGGTTAAGCTAAGCGGGCTGGAATCCAAAACCATTCTGGAAATCAATGATGGCAAAGGAAATCAGCGCATCCGGGAGACCAGTATGTCGACACGGCTTTACCCCGATGGGACCGAAAAGCGGACCATCATATTTCTGGCGCCGGCGGATGTTAAGGGAACCGGGATTCTCATCTATGACTTTGTGGATAAAGAAGATAACATGTGGATATACATGCCGGCTTTACGGAAATCCAGAAAGATCGTTTCATCGGAGAAGAGCAAGAGTTTTATGGGATCCGAATTTTCAAATTCAGATTTGTTTGTCGGCAGTATAGATGACTTTAACTATGCGATGGATGGCACTGAAACGATTGGTCAGCAACTCTGCTGGAGAATTAAAATCACACCTTCCACGCCTAAAATCGGTACGGAGTTCGGAATATCCTCCAAAACTATGTGGATCAGCCAGAAAGATTACGTGCCCCGTAAAGCGCTTTCCTTTGATCCTGAAGGTAAGCCGTGGAAAGAGATGATTTACTCGGGAATCAAACTGATGGACCCGAAGGCCGGAAAATACATGGTATCCAAAATGGAAATCAAAAATCTTAAAAACGGACGTTCGAGCAAGATGGAAATGTCGCAAATGACCTTTAACCCATCGGTGAAAGAAGAAATTTTCACCCTGTCATACATAGAAAAACAATGAATATTAACGAATTAAGTGAGCTCATGCCCATTACCCGTGTTTTGGTTACCGGAGGAGCCGGTTGTATCGGATCAGAAGTACTAAAAGAATTGTATCAGCAGAAAAAATGGTACGACGTAAAGGTTCTCGAGCAAAATACACCCGAAGCTTTGCCCAAGCTCAAGCCCTACCGCAAAGATTTTCAGCTTATTCTGGGCGATATAAATGATCAGGAAGTATTACGGAAAGCAACTGAAGATATTGATTTCGTGATTCATCTTGCAACGTTTGTTCCTCCAAGAGCTAATCATTTTCCTGACCTGACTGAAAGAATAAATGTGACGGGTACAACGATGTTGCTGAAGGCAGTAGAGAAAAATTCTCCTACAGCCTTTTTCCTCTATACTTCGTCGATTTCCGTTTATGGCGACAGGCTGTACAATCCCTCGATAAGCGTAGATGATCCTTTGCTGCCCGGTGACGGAGACGTTTATGCCCAAAGCAAGATCAGGGCCGAGCATGCAATCAGCAGAAGTCATTTAAAGTGGAGCATATTCAGGCTGGCGACTGTCATGGGCCGGCAGTCGCTGCTAAATCCCGGGCTGTTCCACATTCCGCTGGATCTAAGTCTCGAAATGGTGACTGCCAGAGATACGGCTTTTGCACTTGTCGAAGCCATCTATCATCAGGCTGAATTAAAAGGGAAAACGTTCAATCTGTCGGGCGGAGAAAATTGCCGGGTCACCTACCGTGAATTTTTGACCCGTGTATTGAGTGCTATGGGTTTGAAAAAGTTAAATCTGCCGGATCAGGCATTCGCCCAGAAAAATTTTCATTGCGGGAACTATGATGACGCAAATATGTTGGATGACATTCTTCATTTTCAACAAGATACGATTGAGGACTATTATCAGTCATTAGAAAGCACCAAAACCGTTCTTACCAAGAGACTCTATTCATTTTCCCGTGGATTCATCAAGATGTTCATGCTGCACAAATCAGAACCGCTGAAATTCAGGAAAAAGAAGAATACCGAGCAGTACATGCGGTTTTTCTACAGCAGGCAACCCAGCATATAAAAGAGCTAACCACTCAGACACAAAAACATGGGGTAATACAAGAAAATCTATCATCTCTTTGTTTACCTTTGGAATAACCGTATAAACCACATCCCATGAAGAATGTCAATCAAAATCAAAGTCTGAGGAAGAGAAAGATTTTCCGTACTGTTTTCGGTGTTTTCAGCCTGTCGGGGATCATGTTTACTTTTCAGGCCTGCTATGGAACACCGGAGGATTTTGGACAGGATATTCTGATAAGTGGTAAAGTGACTTCGGCTGTCGGTCAGGAATCAATTTCCGGAATTAAAGTGACCCTCACTCAATCGGGGCAATATGCCAAAACTGCCAATGATGGCACCTTTGCGATGTATTGCGAAAAGATGGATGAGTATAATCTGGCATTT
>JAQWAJ010000154.1 GCA_028707745.1 Bacteroidales bacterium
TCTCATTACCGTTCATAATTCTGCTCCTGCCTGTCGTCCGCGTAATGCCAAACGGCTGATGAAATTCAAGCATGCCCAGACGATTACCGAAATGCAGAGTAATAGCGAAGACTATCTTGCCCTTCAACAGGACAGACCTTACCTGAGAATTGAGGAATGGAGTGTTAATGATGTTCAGGCTGAAGAGGCGAAACTTGGACTTACCGGATCGCCGACAAAAGTCAAAAAAATTGACAATGTCGTTTTCAAGGCAAAGGAATCCAAAGTATTATCGGGCCAGAGCGATGACATTGAATGGCTGATCAAGGAATTGATCTCCAATAACACCATCGGCTAACCGGACTCAATGTTTAATTCAAAACTGGAAAATCGTGAATAACGTTATTATATACTGTGAAGTGGAAGATGGTCAGGTAGCCGAGGTATCTCTCGAGCTGCTGACTAAAGGCCGGTCACTGGCCAATCAGTTGCATTGTCAACTCGAAGCAATTGCTATCGGATCAGGAATGGAAAACATCCCCGATCAGGTTTTTCCCTATGGTGTTGATTTGTTGCATATTGCTGATGATCAGCGACTGGTGCATTATACGACCATGCCTCATGCTTCCATTATTTTGGGAGTATTTCAAAAAGAGCAGCCGCAGGTTGGATTGTTTGGTGCTTCATTTATCGGGAGGGACCTGGCACCCCGAATCGCCTCTGCACTGAAATGCGGATTAACTGCTGATTGTACCCAGCTGGAAATAGGCGATCACTTCGAAAAGAAGAATGAGACGGAGTATAAGAACCTGTTGTATCAGATCAGGCCTGCATTTGGCGGGAATATCATTGCCACCATTATCAACCCGGAAACCAGACCCCAGCTGGCAACGGTCAGGGAAGGTGTCATGAAAAAGGAGATCCTTTCAACATCATACCGGGGCGAGGTCAGTAAGATTTCTGCAGATGATTTTGTCAGCAATGCTGATTTTGCCGTTAAGATCATCGAGCGGCACATGGAACAGCGGAAAGTGAATATCAAGGCTGCTCCGATTATTGTTGCCGGCGGTTATGGGGTGGGATCCAAAGAAAATTTCAATCTTCTGTTTGAACTAGCCAGTCTGCTGGGTGGTGAAGTGGGTGCTTCACGCGCGGCTGTTGATGCAGGATTCGTGGATCACGAACGCCAGGTTGGCCAAACAGGTGTAACTGTTCGCCCGAAACTATACATCGCCTGTGGAATATCCGGGCAAATCCAGCACAGGGCCGGAATGGAAGAGTCTGCTATGATCATATCCATCAATAATGATCCTAATGCTCCTATCCATCATATTGCAGATTATGCAATTGTCGGGGAGATATCAGACGTAATCCCACAGATGATCCGGTATTACAAACAGAATTCCAAGTAACTAAAATTTGAACCATGGCCAATTTTTATCTAGATAACAAAGATCTGCAATTCCAACTTTCTCATCCGTTGATGAAGAAAATTGTGGCTTTGAAAGAGAATGATTTTGCTGACCGCGATCATTTCGACTATGCCCCTCTCGATTACGAAGATGCGGCTGATACTTACCAAAAGGTTCTCGAAATTGTCGGGGAGATTTGTGAAACCACTATTGCGCCCAATGCTGAATCTGTCGATCATGAAGGACCTCAGTTGATCAATAATGAGGTTCAATATGCCCGGGGAACCCGTGAAAACCTGGATGTGCTCAACCAGGCCGGCCTACTTAGCATGTCGCTTCCACGGGTTTATGGCGGACTGAATTTTCCGGTGACGCCTTTCATCATGGCAGAAGAAATTGTTTCGAGGGCAGATGCGGGATTTGCAAATATCTGGGGCTTACAGGATTGTGCTGAAACAATCAATGAATTTGCTTCTGAGGAAGTGAAAAAAGAGTTTCTTCCGAGATTCCAGTATGGAGCCACGGCTTCGATGGATTTGACCGAACCGGATGCAGGATCGGATTTGCAGGCTGTTCAGCTGAAGGCCTATTTTGATCAGGAAAAGGGTGTATGGCTATTGAACGGGGTCAAGCGGTTCATCACGAATGGGGATGCCGACGTAGCCCTGGTTTTAGCCCGGTCTGAAGAGGGAACTGCCGATGCCCGCGGATTATCTCTGTTTGTTTTTGACCGTAAGGACGGAGGAATGATCGTCCGGCGGATCGAAAATAAGCTGGGCATCAAAGGATCTCCAACCTGCGAACTGGTCTTCAAGGATGCTCCGGCCGTTTTGGTCGGGGAGCGTAGGTTGGGATTGATCAAATATGTGATGGCCCTGATGAATTCAGCCAGACTGGGTATCGGAGCTCAATCAGTGGGGCTCTCTGAAGCTGCTTACCGCGAAGCATTGAAATACGCGGGTGAACGTGAGCAGTTTGGTAAACCGATTATCCAGTTCCCGGCAGTTTATGAAATGCTTTCCGTGATGAAGGTAAAATTGCAGGCCAGCCGTGCACTGTTATATGAGACCTCGCGCTTTGTGGATATGTACAAGATATATGCTGAACACAGCGAACACCGGAAGCTTGAAAAAGAGGAACGGGATGAAATGAAATATTACCAGAAGCTGGCCGATGTTTATACCCCGATGATTAAACTGATTTCGAGCGAATATTGCAATCAGATTGCCTATGACTCGATTCAGATTCACGGAGGAGCCGGATTTATGAAGGACTTCGCGGTCGAACGGTTGTACCGGGATGCCCGGATTACTTCAATCTATGAAGGGACCAGCCAGCTTCAGGTGGTCTCGGCTATACGAGGTATCAATACCGGGATCTATCTATCGAAGATCCGGGAATATGAATCCATGCCGGTAAGCCCGGATGTTGAACCGCTGCGTAAACGGCTGATTGATATGACCAATGAGTATGAACTGGCCGTTCAGAAGGTTCATAAAGTTGGTGATCCTGAGTACACGGATTTCCAGGCCCGCAGGCTTGTTGAAATGGCCGCTCATATTATCATGGGATATCTGTTGTTGCTGGATAGTGAACGCGATCAGGATTTCCGGGATTCTGCCAGAATTTTTATCCGGATGGCTCAATCCTGGAATCGTGAGCGAATGCTGTTTATCCACCAATTTGATCCCAATGATCTGGGTATTTATAAGATGAATGTGATGAAACCCTGACGCCATGTCATATCGCATCGGTTTTATCGGGGCAGGTCGGGTTGCCTGGCATCTGGCACCTGCGTTGAAGAACGCGGGACATCAGATTGTTCAGATTATCAGCCATTCCGAAAAATCGGCTAAAAGGCTTGGTGATCGGGTAGGATGCGATGATACGGGTATTCTCTTTAATCAGGGGAGCGATATTCAAATCCTGTTCTTAACCACCGGCGATGATGCATTGGTTGAGATAATCCGTGAAGTAACAGGTTTTCAGGGTGTTGTGGTGATTACAAGTGGTACATTCTCCTTGAATCGTTTTAACGGAACGGGTTTGCGGTCTGGTGTTTTATATCCGTTGCAGACCTTTTCATTTGAACGGGAGCTTGACCTGAAAGAGGTGCCCGTTTTCATTGAAGGTTGTAATCCGGAAGTAACCGATATTCTGGTAAATTTAGCATCGGGCTTTTCGAACGAGGTTTATAAAACCCGAAGCGACGAACGCAAATGGATACATCTGGCTGCTGTATGGGCCAATAATTTTTCAAACCACATGCTGGCAAATGCTTTTGGCATCATGAACGAGCATTCCCTTCCGGTAAAATGGCTTGAACCGCTGATCCGGGAAACTTTCAGCAAGGCGATGTACCTGGGGCCTCAGAAATCGCAGACCGGCCCTGCTGTACGACATGATCAGATGACTATTTTAAAACAGTTGGATCTGTTATCTTACTCTCGCGAACTGCAGGTTCTTTATCAAAGCATCAGTGACTCCATTCAAAGCGTTTCAGGAGAAGAAAAAAACAATCAGTTATGAGCTTTTTCAAAGAGGATTTAAAGAATATTAAGGCTTTTGTTTTCGATGTCGATGGTGTACTGTCGACGAATCAGGTGATGTTACATCCATCCGGAGATATGATGAGAACGGTAAACACCCGGGATGGGTTCGCGATAAAGACAGCAATTGATTTGGGCTTCAAGGTTGCGATTATAACCGGTGCCCGCTCTGAATCCATTGTAAACAGATTCAGGGACCTGGGTACCGATGATGTTTTTCTTGGATCATCAGATAAAATTGTGGATCTTCATTTATTTGAAAAAAAATACAAGCTCAATCCTCTGCAAATTCTGTATATGGGTGATGATATTCCTGATATCGGACCGATGAAGGAGGTGGGAATGCCCACTTGTCCTAACGATGCCGACAACGAGGTGCAATCTGTTTCACGATATATTTCGATTTATCCGGGAGGAACAGGATGCGTAAGGGATGTTGTTGAACAGGTATTGAGAGCTCAGGGGCTCTGGAATAATCAATAAAAGTGATATGAGCATATCAGGTGCATTCCGGATTTTCAGGTTGCCGAATCTTTTGATGGTAGCCATCACCATGTACCTGATGCGTTTGACGATCATCAAACCGATTGTTCTCCGGTACGGAATTGAGCTGCAAGTTTCGGAGGTTTCATTTTTAGGATTGGTGCTTTCCACGATGCTGATTACTGCAGCCGGTTATGTCATCAACGATTATCATGATGTTAAGGCCGACCGGATCAACAAGCCGGACAAGATGGTGATTGGAATACATGTGAGCCGGCGGGCAGCGCTGTTGCTGCACTGGCTTCTGAACACTGCCGGGGTGTTCGCCGGAACGATTTTCTCATTATTGTATCATGTTCCCTGGATGATCATTGTGTTTGCCGGGGCGCCTCTCCTGCTCTGGTATTATTCTGTCAGGCTTAAACATTTGCTGCTGGCCGGTAATCTGGCCGTGTCGCTTTTAACGGCCACTGTTCCCCTGCTGGTTGTTCTTTTTGAGTATCCCATGCTTGCCCGTAATTTCAGGTCCAATACGGCATTTTATCCTCATGGGCTGATTACTATCCTGTTGTGGGTTCTGGTATTTGCTTTTTTTGCTTTCATGACCAACCTGATCCGCGAAATTATTAAGGATGCCCAGGACGTTGAAGGTGACAGAGAACTGAAAAGCCGGACGGTTCCCATTGTCTGGGGTTTACCGAAAACCAGGCTGATCATTGCCGGATTGGCGGCTATAACAATTTCTGCATTAAGCTTCATTTTCCTGACCTACCTCAAAGATACCGTGAGCTTGATTTACTTTGCCTTGGCACTTTTACTGCCATTTATTTATTTGATTTACAGAACTTTAATTGCCACTGACACGAAAGACTTCAAGTTCCTGAGTCAGTGGGTGAAACTAATCATGCTGCTGGGTGTATTGTACGCCCCGGTAGTTCACTGTTTGAACCGACTTTTTTAATCTAATGAAACGATTCAACGATTTTCTTAAAGACTATAGAAT
>JAQWAJ010000155.1 GCA_028707745.1 Bacteroidales bacterium
TGATTTTTTGTTCATCAACAGCGATATTAGAGGGTCATTTCCCAACCCTTTTCATATTCTCTCGACCACAATTTGGCGGCTTGCGAATCATGCAGGATATGTCCGTTATCAGGATTGATTTCCAGTGAATGGCCCACGCGTTGGGCGATATTTCCCAGTTGTACCAGCACGATGCTTTTGTGGCCCGAGCTGATATCGGAATTTAGCGGGGTTCCTTTGGAGATTGCGCCGAAGAAGTTCTGTATGTGCAGGGCATCCAGCTGTTGGGCGGGACTGGCCGGGTTGCGGGCGTCGATCTTTTCCTGATCCCCGGTCTTTTTGATTTCCTTACCCGCCTGGTCGTACAGGGTGTACCCATTATTCGCCGTAATCAGCAGAGAGCCCTTTTCCCCATAAAACATAGCGCCTACCGAGCTGCCCTCGATCTCACGGGGATTACAGCTCCGGCCCTCCCAGGTCATGCTGAAGCCCTCTTTGAAATCCATGCTGATCACCTGAGTGTCAGGCGTTTCCCAATCGTCTTTATAGTGATATCTGCCTCCGTTGGAGCTCACCTTCACCGGGAAATCCACGCCCATGCCCCAGCGCAGGATATCCATCATGTGGGTTCCGTTATTGAGCGCCTCGCCGGTTCCCCAATTCCAGAACCAGTGCCAGTTATAGTGCACGTAGTTGTCGTGGAAAGCCTTACGTGGCGCCGGTCCCTGCCAGAGATCCCAGTTGAGCCATTCGGGTACGGGGGCCTCTTTTCCAAAACCGATCGGCAGGCGCTGGTTGGTGTACCAGCTTTTTCCGAAGTAAGGTTTTCCGATCGTTCCCGATTTGATTTCGTCGATAGCCCGGATGATGTTTGGCCATGAGCGGCGCTGATTGCCCATCTGGAGGGTTTTGCCATATTTTTTGGCTGCCTCGATGAGGATTTCGCCTTCGCGGGGATTGTGGCTGCAGGGTTTTTCGAGATAGACATTTTTGCCGGCCTTCATAGCGATCAATGCTGCCGGGGCGTGCCAGTGGTCGGGGGTGGCGATAAAAACGGCATCCAGCTGCTTGTCTTCCAGGGCTTTTCTGAAATCCGGGGTGGCTGATGGCCGTTCACCGGTCAGTTTTGTTACGCTGGCGATGCACTTTTCGGCAGCCCGCGTATCCACGTCGCTGACGTGAATGATTCTGCAATTTTTCTGGCCCGTGAGATTTTCGGCCAACGCCAGTCCGCGTGAGTTTACGCCGATCATTCCGATGGTTATCCGTTCATTGGATCCGGCGATATTCCGGTAGCTTTTTGCGCTGAAGCCGGGGAGTATTCCGCCAACCGTAAGTGCGGCACTTCCCAGAGCCGCTTTTTTTAAAAAGTCTCTTCTATTATTTGGCATTGCTGATCTTATTACTCAGTTTCTGTGCTTTTTTCATCACATCATCCATTGACACCGGAACTCCGCCTTTTGCTTTGCTCAGGTCTGCGGCTTCCATAAAAGTCAATATTTCGAGGGTTTCCTCAGGCTGAACCGGCACGATGCCGGTTTGGAAAAAACGGATGATTTCTTTCAGCAGTGGGTTGTATCCGTTATAGGTACCCAGATATTTGATCGCCTTATCGCCGAAAATACCCCCGCCATAATCCTTTTTCTCGGCCCGCAGTCCGCGGAATGAGCCAATCCGGCCATCTTCCCAGATTCCGGTGACCACATCGGTATCCTCGGTGTGTACGCGGGTAACGGTTTTGCAGCCGGTACCCATGGCGGTGAAAAGGGTTTCCACGCCATGAATGCCGTACCAGAAGAAATCGGGATGGGTTTTCTCCACTGGTGATGGGCTGTATGCTTCAGCGCCGAGAACTTTTCCAACTTCACCTTTTTTGACCTCCTCCATACCCTGGATATATCGCAGTGAAGAAGCCGAGAATATCGGAACATTGTATTGTTTGGCTGCGTCGAATATCGCCATGGCATCGGCGAGGGAAGCGGCTATCGGTTTATCGATGAACATCCGTTTACCGGCTTTCAGCACGGGCAGGGCCTGTTCGAGGTGGCGACGGCCGTCGTTGGTTTCCAACAGAACCACATCGACCTTTTCGAGCAGTTCCCCGATCGCTCCCACGATTTCGACGCCCAGCTTTTTCCCCGCTTCAGTGTATCCGGGAATGCGGTCGACGCTTGATTTGATGTCGAGGCTGCCCTGCGGGAAGGCGGCCACTACTTTATATCCGCCGAAAGTATCACCCGCGTTCGGGTCGTTAAGAGCCTGTGTAAAAGCTGTACTGTGTGAAGTATCGAGGCCGATAATACCCACGCGGTGGCCTTTGGGAACGGCCTGTGCCATGACGGAAACGCCCAGTGCCAGGCCCATAACGGAAATGAGGGCCGTTCTGATGATGTTCTGTTTGATCAACATATACGGAAAAATTATAATAGGTTTCGGTGTAGAAGAGCCGTGTTTATTAAACTTCTTAAAGCTAAAAATTTATCAGGGATTTAACTGATCCCTGATAAATGTTTGAGATCAGCTTCAGAATTACTGTATCCGCAGGGCTGCGACTTCCCTGAAAATGACTTCAGCGGGAGCATCGGCTTTGAAGTTGTAGTGGTGGTTTCCGAGAACCGTGATGACTTTTGCACCGGCCTCAGTAAAGCGGGTCCGCAGGGCAGCATCTTCACCGTCGCCGAATATGCATACCGGCCTGAACGCTTTGATTTTACTCATTTCTTCGGGCACTTTAAAAGAATCCGCCGCTCTTCGGATTCCGATCATATCAACCACATGGACTTCAAAATCCACGGTCAAGTCCGGTGACAGACCATAAATACCGGTCAGGGAGTCTTTCATTTCCCCGGGCAACCGGGTGGCGATGAAGGGAATGATGCAGGCTCCGAATGAATATCCTATCAGAATGAATTTTGATTTTTTCCACAGGTGCCTATAATACTGAATGGCATTAATAACCTCATTGGTAGTTGCTTCAGGGGTTTTAAAGTTCCAGAAATACTTACGGGCATCCAGTCCGATCACCGGAATTCCCCTGTTCGCCAGAGATTTACCAATTGAATAATCGAAATCGCTCCAACCTCCGTCGCCGGATATCAAAAATGCCATCGGCAGACTGTCGTTGGCTATTGCAGGAATTGGAACCACGGGAATTCCCTGATACTTTTCCGGTATATCCTGATATAGTCCGGTACCTGCCGGAGCCTGAACACTGGTGACGAGGAGAATGAAAAAAGCGATGCCAGGGGCGATGATTTTAAATGGTTTAATCATGATCTGGTTTAATCACTCTGGTTAATACGGCGGGTATGTGTAGTAGATCGTAATCATCGGAATAGATCAGATATTTGTTATACCAGGCCGGAAAGAATTTTTCTTTGAAGTTTCGCAAGCCTTTGTAGTGTGAGAACGATTTGATTTTTTCGTAGGCAAACTCCATTGATTTTTCAGGGAAAGTTTGGGTATCATTCCATCCGCTCATAGGTGCAAAACCCAGGTTAACAGATGAATAGCCCTGTGATTTCATAAACTTAAAGAATTCTACCAGGATGAAATCCATCACGCCGTTCGGAGCATCATCAGTTTTCCGGATGAGGTCGTAGGTGCATTCACCTTCGGCAAAATCGGGAATGACATTCAGGAAAGCGATCACTTTTTCCTCGGAATTTTCAACGGTGATAATTGTTTGGTTCTTCAGCTCATTCCAGATAAACATACCCTGTGAGAAAATGATCTCACTCCGGCCGGTGGAGGTCAGCCATTCATCAGAAACAGCCTTCAGTTTTTGCATCAATCCGTCTTTGACCGGGGGTGTGTGGACCGTAGATTTATAACCGTGGTCGATCATTTTATTGATTGCATTCCGGGTTGGTTTGTTTTTGCCCCCTTCCAGCGAAAAGGTGTTCAGATTGATAATTCCTTCCTGACCGATGAAAAGGCTTTTTTTTGAGAGGTCCCGGTACATGGGCAGGCTCTCTTCGGGTACGCGGTAATAGATGCTTTTCAAACTGTTTGCAGAACAGTATTCCTCAAAAAGCCGGATGCAGTTTTGCATTTTATCTGGATTTTCGGCTACCGGATTTTCGAGAACCACAGCGAAGTTTCCGGCTGTACGATAGGCGATGAAAGCGTTCAGTTTGTCAGGGGTAAAGATGAGTTTATCGGAGTAGGTTTTGAAATAGTCCAATCCGGATTTGCCAAAATCAGTAACGAGGGTTTTGGCGGTGGCCAGTCCTTCGGGGTCTACATCGGGTTTAACAATATAGGGTCGGATGATGGTATAGAACAGAAAGGAGAGGGATAAGAATCCGCTGCAATTTATGGAGAGCAGGAAGTCTTTTGCAAACCGGCTGTTGGGTATCAAGCCTGTGTGGCCAAACATGAAAAAATTCTGAGCCGTATAACGGAGGCTTTGCCAGACGCTAAAATCGATATTAAAATGCTCTTTATCAATAAAATAGAATCCAATGACTCCGTAAACCAGCACTGCACCGATACTCCATAAGGCGGTCCGGATGCCGATTGTGTGCATTCGGGGGTTTCCTCTGACGTAATATTGTTTTCTGGAGAAAAAGAGCATCACGATGACCAGGAAAGCCACGGTAGCCTCTTCATAGTCGATTGCCTTTGTCAGGTGGCCGATACAGGATATGATACTCAGAAAAAGCGCTATCCACCAGGCGCTACGCAATCCTTTCAACATAAAAACGGCTGAAAGGAGCATGAAACCTCCGGCGAGCAGGACCAAAAAATTAGAGGCTGCGATCAGATCCAGGGGTAAAAATCCCTCGAGTCGTTGCACCCTTTCGTGGATAGCAGGGGTGATGGCGGAGGTGATATCGATGATTCCCAGGATAAAAATCAGCAAAGCCGGTAGAATTCTCATCAATAATTTATTGATTTTCAGCAGAAAGCTTAAGGCGCCGCTAGCCAGGGGAAGCCAGAACTCAAAAAACCGGTAGAGGAAAGTGATAGAGATTGCTTCCACGCCGGAGTATCCGAATTTTGTCAGAATAAAGGAGAGCGAAACTTCAACTACACCCAGACCCCTCATGAATGGTGAAATGAAGAGTGAAACGATGGTCATAAGATAGCCTAGCATAGCATAAACCAGTGAAGGATGGAAATTCAGGGCCAGCATGGACAGGTAAATCGTGGTAATGCAAACCAGATCAATTAAAATGGAAGCTATAACGGTGTAAATAAGATAATTAGTGCGGATGGTGTGACTGAGCAAACTATCGAGGAAAACCTCCAGAGCCGGAAAAAACCGGATCAGGATCCGATAGACGAATCCTTTTGCCCTGATGGATTTGAAGCATCCATAGAGACCGGCTACCAGGAGGATCATTCCGGTAATGCCCAACATTTCGCCGGAGCCGGTAATGCCATGGATCAAAGAATAGATGAAAATGGGTATGGC